>JAOZHV010000044.1:0-300000 GCA_026014725.1 Candidatus Bathyarchaeota archaeon
AGTTGAGAAACTGCACACAAACGCTTTGGGCTTCACGCATGGCGGCGCAATCTTTTCGCTAGCAGACTACGCTTTCGCTCAAGCATGCAATTTCGGAGACAACGTTGCAGTGGCTGTGGAAGTCAACATCAATTACCTCAAACCCTCAGTAGAAGGAGACACGCTAACGGCGGAAGCAAACAGAGTTTCAGATGGCAAAACTATGGGCTTATACCACATCACCGTGCGCAACCAAGACAAAATGATCGCATTTTTTTCAGGATTAGCATTCAAGAAAAACTAGTTCTTATATCTAAACGCTCCGCAAGCAACGCCTGGGCGGTGATCCCTCGAGCATAAAGGAACACCTTTGACGTTTTCGAAGTTTGCGCAGTTTACACAGAACTCTTGAGACGCTGCATCGCCAGATTTGGGCGTAAATTCTACGCAACCAACAGATGGACCAGAATGGTTGGCGCATAATGCAACTTTATCAATGCATCTTCGGTCTTCTAGGTTTCGGCAGTCTTTACAACTTTCTAATTGAATTGGCTCTCACCTCCTGAATTAGCTAAGGAGATTGCTGTGGGTGACAAAACGTAGGCTTTGCCGATGTGCTCTTTTGTGGATTGCGAGATTTTGATGGCGTGCTTAAAGAGTGGTGCATCTAAGGTCATGGTGTGGTATTCGCCGATTTCTCCACACATGTCCATGCCGAATCGTTCGTTTAATTGTCCTAGCTCTTGCACGCTTTGCTGATCTATGGTTCTGCCTAGCCAGCTTTCGCTAAACCAGGGCTGTTTGACGCAGGTAAAGATTACTTTGAAGCCGCTAGACAAAAGTTCGCTGAGGATTTCTGACCGTTTCAGACCCCAGAGTGGCTTTATCACTTTTATGCCTGTGCCTTCGCAGACATCGTCAATCCAGTTGCCGTGGAAGCTGTCAACGTATGAGATGTCGCCTGTTACGATTGCTTCTATACCGTATTCTTTCTTTAGAGCTATCATGGCTTCTTTGTATGCTTCGAAATAAGGTTTTTCAAGCTTGAACCACAGGAAGGGGATTCCGAGAGCTTCAGATTGGAGCTTAATTAATTCTAAATCATGGGCGCTGGAGGGCGTTTGCCACAGGAAAGTGACAAGGTGAGCTACTTTGTGACCGCCTTTTATGGCTTTATAACAAGCGAGGGCTGAATCTTTTCCTCCCGTCCATAGTGCTGCAACTTTCAATTTTTCAACCTTCTTTCATTCTTTTATCCAATTGTAATGTTAATAGTAATATAACTAAAAATATAAATAGTTAACGGAGAAAAAAATAAACATTTATCTAAATATTTTCATTTTACCTAGTCAATCATAAAATTGCAACACACAGAAAAAATGCCTCCACCACCAAGCGGTAACAGCAACCAAAACCCACATGGAACCAACAATATTTTTATGTCGCGACTCAAACCTTAAGTCACGATGCTGGGGTGGCCGAATGGTTCAGGCGACAGCCTGCAGAGCTGTTATATATGGGTTCAATTCCCATCCCCAGCTCCACACATTGGAAGATTCAATTCCCCGCTCCATTTTCGACCCCCAAGCTTTTGCGACTATTTTTGCTTTGTATGCTCGTCTAACGAGGGTTTTTCAGTGGGTTTGAGTAACTTGAATTTTCCGTCCCCAGATAGTGGAAGCGTGGGTGGTTTTTACGGATGGAGGGCCAGTGGTCACTAAATGAATGGTTTGGAGCCATTGCAATGGCGTAGCTTTTTATGCTGATTTCTGGCACATCAGGGTTCGTTTTATGTACTTCCTTAACTATGTCAGAAGCGGTGAATACTTCAACCTCTAGGCGGTCGGCTGCTTCAGCGACCAATTGCCAAATCGGTTTTCCGTACTTCAAATCTGCCACCAATAACTATGCCTATTCAATTCAGCCAGCTCAACGTCCAGTTATCACGATGGCAACACTAAACTGCGAAATCCCCCTTACGCTTGATGCGACAGTTAATGTTAGCGTTGCCGCAGTTGATTGTTGACTGGCTAAAGTTACATTCTCTTTGTCCCATGTTATTGTTATTGATTCAGCAGCCTGTGTGGGAGCCCAATTAGTTGTTGACATATTCAGCGCTAAAGGAGTATTCTGTGTATTTTTAACATACAGAGTTCTTTTAACCGAGCTACCAGGTGAAAACGACCCCCAATCTATAGACGTCAAAGGCTGAGTGCAAGCGCTGTCCGAATAGATACCTACATTGGTTGGTATCACGCTGCCTCCTGGCTGGTCCACCGTATTTGTGCTTGGTGAGGGAAATGTTTGACTTGGCGCCTCAGTAGCAGTTTTGTTTGGTGGCGGCTGCTGCTGAACTGTGTCGGTTTTATTTGTTTGTGGAACATTATCCGAGGCAACCGGCAAATTTGTTTTACCAAAACTTAGCAATCCAGCGGCTGCGATTATGAGAGTCAATAGTGCTACAATAATTGCTATCCGAACTACTCGTATTATGCTCCTCCCTTTCCCGCCAGAGAACAACTGAGCCTTTCTCCAAAAAATGTAGGTCACGCCTATATATAAGTGGGTTAGTGGCAATTCCAACAATAGCTGAAGAATTTCTAAAACGAAAAAATGGCATGTGCAAAAACAAGCGGGCTACTGCATAGGTTTTATCGAGAAAATCTGGAGTGGCAATACCGAATTTGCAGGATGAGAAATGCTAATCGCCCATGCTGAAAAGCGAATGGTTAAGTCTTATTTGTTAAGAGTGTAAATAGAAGGCGGAACGTGGATTCTCTCGATGACTATTGGGTTTATTTTTTGGCAAATTACTATTAACGATTCCTCTGTTAAGCTTAGGAGGCATTTTCCAAGCTCTGTGAGTTTGTATATTTTGCGAGGTCTCTCAGACTCCATGTTCCAAGCGCTTTGGACGTAACCTTGCTTTTCTAGTTGCCCAAGCAAGGGGTAGATTGTGCTGGGGCCAAAGTAGATGCCGAAGCCTTTGCGGATGTTTGTGATTAGTTGATATCCATACATGCTCTCCTTTTGGAGGTACTGGAGGATAATCATATCTAAGAGGCCTTTTGCAATTTTTGTCTGTGTGTCTTTTCGGTTTATAGCGTTCATCTCTTATCTTTCCGATGAAAGTTTGCGCTTACCAATCGCTATTGTCTACATAAAGGCTTGCACATAACCCAAGCATAATAGAACAATAAGTGTACAACACAAATACAGAATTTTTTTAGAGTTAACCCCGCTAAACCGTGAGTAGAGGCAGATAATATTACAGAAGCGTATTGTATGATGGTTGCGCGCATGTTTGTGGCATAACTAACGCGAAAGGCAAACCACATTAGCGCCTAGTAGCATCCATAGTAAGCTTTCTACACTTACTCAAAAATAGTTTTCTTTAAGATAGCAAAACTTTGAAAATGCCCAATGCGATGCCTAGAAACGCTGTTGCAACTATAACTATTGCAACAAAGAGTGCAGGGTACAGTTTGCTGGGTTTCATACCCACCAGTCTGCCAATTATTGCCAGCTGCATCGGGGAAAGAACGAAAATGCCCATTATTATGCCAATCCAGCCGTACTTATCGATAAGTTTTTGGCCTCTGGCAAGCCTCTTCTCAAGCCAGTTTTTCAGACCCTTCTTCCATTCCAGCAACCTGCCTATCAAGAAACCTGCGATGAATACTGATGTAAAATTTATGATTATTGCCGCTGGGTAAACTAGTAATGGGTCATGTCCGATGCCAACGCCGTACAAGATGCCTGCACCGCATTCGAGTGTCATGCATAGGACTGTGAAAATTAATATCTCGTACACTTGTACACCCATCAAGTTAGAGATGTCTAACTAAGTTAATATTAGTTTTCTTGGGAGTTAAACCTAAAAAAAGGTATTTTTTCTTGCTGGCTTCTTGAAAGAAGGGAGAGTTTCTCAGATTTTTGAACATGCTTGAGGCTTAGTCAAGATTTCTTGACTAAAAAATCGCCATTTAGTCAACAATTCTTTACGAAAAGGCTTTTACTAGACGCTGAACAAGCAATTGCAATGAATGGTGTGGAAACAGGGGAAATGGACATTATGGCAAAAGCGGTTAGGGCGGTCTGATGTTAGTTCAACGGCTTGAATCTATACAGAAAACAAGCACCAGTTTTGTGCATCCTCAGTACGGCAAGAACTGCATCTCGGCGATACCAAACACTATACTTCACCTGTTTGGGGCAACCAACCAAAAAATACGCTTGCCCCTCGAAGGGTCAGCTGTCCATGATAAGATTAACAAAGTAGTGCTTGTAATTATTGACGGTTTTGGATTCAACAAGTTCCTGAATTATCACAGCGGAGACCGCTTTTTAACTAGCCTCATCGACAAAGGCGAAGTGTATCCCCTCACAAGTGTTTTTCCTTCTCAAACAACCAATGCCCTAACAACCCTAAACACGGCTTTAACTCCTCAAGAACACGGGCTTTTTGAGTACTTTATCTACCTCAAAGAAGTCGGTGTAATTAACGCCATGCAGTTCCAACGCTTAAGCGCTAAAAATCAAAAAGGACTAACCGCCGAAGGCTTTGACCCAAGCATTATGCTGTTGAAGAAACAAACAATCCACAACACCCTGAAAGACAAAGGGGTCAAGAGTTTCGCGCATCTTCGTGCATCCAACGCAGTTAACGCTTGTTCGAAACTAATTTTTCAAGGAAGCAAAATAGTGCCAGCCACGAATGCGTATGAATCAATCGTTAGCTTAAGAAAGAACTTGCAGAAAAACAGTGGTGAGAGCGCCTACTTTTTTTTGCATCTCGATACGCTTGACACTGTTTCTCACGACTATGGTCCCGGAAGCTTCGAGTATTATGCGGAGTTATCTTTGCTGACTCGTTTATTGTACAGGGAGTTAGTGCAAAAGACAGATGCTAAAACTGCCAAAGAAACGCTACTGCTGGTAACCGCTGACCACGGCGGTGTAGACGTGAACCCAAATGAGACAACTTACATCAACCTTTTGCCTAAGTTGTTGAATTTTCAGGTGGGGAAAAACCGAAAACCGATTTTGCCTCTTGGTAGCCCCCGAGAAATCTTTCTGCACATCAAGGAAAGAAAGCTTGTTGAAACAAAGCAATGGCTGATACAAAAAATTGGTCACAAAGCCAAAATCATTGAAACCAGAGAAGTTGCTGAGAAAGGCTTGTTTGGCTTAGACCCTGCAAGGACGGAGATTCTTGAGCGAACAGGCAACCTGATGATTTTGCCCTATGGAGACCAAACAGTTTGGTTTGAGAATCCTGAAGGCAGAAAGATTAGTTATCTTGGGCAGCATGGAGGACTAAGTGAAAAGGAAATGCTTGTTCCTTTTGCGGTGGCACAGCTAAACAGCTTAAAAGACAGCGTACAAAAGAACTGTGCACCAGTCCCAACCGCAACCAATTAAGGTACGGACTAAACACGTTTTTTTGCGGTTTTTTCTGTTTGCGAAGCGGAGTATGCCAGTTTGCCAATTGCAGTGAACAAATAAGCAAACATTGCTTTGCCATTTGAGCGAAAAATTTTTAGCAAAAATGGTTATTTTCAGCGGGTGCAACTTCGGGTGTCACCAAGAGTGCACAAGAATGTTTGACAATAAATATATGAAGAACAAGTTCAACGCAGTCTCGCCAACCATCAGAGACACCAAAGTTAAGGCTGCCCCGCAGAGCAAGGAACCCCTGACTATACGATGCACGTGCGGAGCAAAAATCTTAATTGTTCCAGACATAGCAGCCATGAACCTTGCAATTCAAAAACACAAAGCCGAACATAAAGAGGCTGATGAAGGGTTTTTAGTTCAACAGATACTTGAAACGTTGGCAAAAAGAAAAAAGTAAGCTAAAGAGGAGGGGTTAATTCTTTTAGTTCACCCTAAACTCTTCTCTATTGTTTTCACCAAAACTTTTGCATGCCTGCCTCAGCGATTGACAGATAGCCTATTTTTTGTGGGCACCCATCGAGCCTTGTCCCATTGTGACTTTCCAACTTTTTTAATGGGTTTTTCTCCCTGATATCCGCAAGCATAGCATTTTCCGTCATGCACCGAAATTACGTCGCCGCAGTTTGGGCACTTGTATTTTTCAGTTTGGTTTTTGAGGAATGTGTCTATGCCTTTTTCTTTTATCATTTTTTGGTTTTCAACCATGCTCATGCTGTAACGTGCTTGGTAATGAGCGTCTAGTTTGGCTAAGCGTTCGCAGGGCATGTTTTGGCATTCGTAGCAGAATCGGATTTGCTTTTTTCGTATTTTTTCGCAGTTTCTTTTGATGAAGGCGCAGTTCTTATCTCTTATATTGCAGCCTAAGCAGTGAGATACTTCGCCTTTCTTTTTGGGCACGCCCCGCGAGTAGGCGAGATAGGCTTTGCAGATTCCGCAGTTCATGCCGCATGGCGCGATAAGGTCAGGGGTGAATTTACTCATGTCTGGTATTAGGTTAAAGTTTGGACTTATGTTTTATGCACATGAAGGCGGCGAAAGACAGAAATCCAGCCAAAATGTAATGAAAAATGGGTTAACTGGAGCTACTGGTGTTTGAAGAGGAAAAGCAGCATAGAGGTCAGTGAATCAGAAACTTTTGCCTCTTATGATGAAAAGTTGAGACAGAAGTACGGTGATAACTGGCTAGGCAAGGGCAAGTGTACTGGACTTGAGTTTAAACGTTGGTTAGCGTTGCGTGATGATAAAACTGAAATTCCATGATGCCGATGGTTAACGCATGCTTTAGGCTATAATTATCCCTTGTTTTCATAACATAATTCTTAATTATCCCGTCTGCTAAATGGTGTGGCTGAAGGTGTTATTTAAATGGTGAAAATGGATTTCGGAGGCGTCCAAGAAGACGTCATCACCCGTGAAGAGTTTCCAGTGGCGAAAGCCCAACAAATCCTAAAAGACGAAGTCGTCGTCTCCCTCGGATATGGCATACAAGGTGCAGCCCAATCATTAAACATGAGAGACAACGGCGTAAAAGTAATCATTGGACAGGAAAAAGAAGGCATTTTCAAGAAAGAATGGGACAAGGCAGTTGCAGACGGCTGGGTTCCAGGCAAAAACCTCTTCCCGCTTGAAGAGGCAGCGAAAAAAGGAACCATCAAAATGTTCTTGCTCACTGATGCTGGACAAAAAGCAGTATGGCCAAAAGTGAAAGCCACCCTAAAGAAAGGGGACGCACTCTACTTTAGCCACGGCTTTAGCATAGTCTACAAGGAGCAAACAGGCGTCATCCCACCCAAAGACATAGACGTCATCCTTGTTGCACCGAAAGGCAGTGGAACCAGCGTCCGCAGAAATTTCCTTGACGGAAGCGGCATAAACAGCAGTTTTGCAGTCTTCCAAGATGCAACAGGAAAAGCATGGGACCGCGCCAAAGCACTCGGCATCGCCATCGGCTCAGGATACCTGTTCCCAACAACGTTTGAGAAAGAAGTCTACAGCGACCTCACAGGCGAACGTGGCACACTTATGGGTGCATTGGCAGGTATACTCGAAGCCCAATACAACACGTTGCGCGCTCATGGTCACAGCCCGAGCGAAGCCTTCAACGAGACCGTCGAAGAACTCACGCAGAGCCTAATCCGCCTAGTAGATGAGAATGGCATGGACTGGATGTACTGCAACTGCAGCGAAACGGCACGCATCGGCGCCTTAAGGTGGAAAGAACGCTTCCGCAGTGCAACTCAGCCAGTGTTTGACAGCCTCTACGAACTGGTCGCTACTGGAGAAGAAACACGCATCGTACTGGAGAAAAGCAAGGCACCTGATTACCGCGAAAAACTTGCGTGTGAACTAACCGAGATGGGTCAAAGCGAAATGTGGCGTGCAGGAAAAACCGTGCGCTCGCTAAGACCTAAAAAGAAGCAACAATAAGCTTCTCCTATTTTTTATTATTAGGCTTTTTGTGAGTTTTTATTGTTTGGTTAGCTTAAGCTTTTATACTTGAAAGAAGCGCTTGCAGAATAACTGCGGGGCTCTGTTTGGACTACGTTGCATTCGCTGCGTTGGTCATATTTGCGATTACGTTGTTTTTGATGATTAAACGTCCATGGGGTCTGCGGCTTGGCTACGCGGCTGGCATCGGCGCAGTGACTTCGCTTGTTTTGGGCACGGTGAGTTTAGGGCAGGCTGCGCAGTCGTTTTTGGACATTTGGGACGCTGCATTAGCGTTCATTGGCATTGTGGCGTTGTCGGTTATTTTGGACGCTATGGGCTTTTTCAAGTGGGCTGCCCTGCGCGTCGTGAGGTTGGCCAAGGGAAGCGGTGTTCGACTGTATTTTTACGTGTCTTTGCTGACGGCAACAGTCAGCATTCTTTTTGCCAATGACAGTGCCGTGTTGATTTTAACGCCGATTGTGCTGGAAATCATAAGCGAACTCAAAATCAACGAAAAGGGCAGGTTAGCATACCTCTTTGCAGCTGGGCTCATCGCGGACACCGCGGCTATGCCGCTGATTACTAGTAACCCGATTAACATTTTGAGCGCGGACTTCTTCGGCTACACCTTCATTGACCACTTGGTGTTTATGGGTCCAATCGCCATAGCTACAATCGCGAGTAGTATGTTGCTGGTTTTTTTGTTTTTTAGGAAAAAGATTCCCAAGACCTACGATGTGGCGTTGGTTGACATGTTGGCTTCAGGCTCTTCACCGATTACGCCTAAAATGCTGAAGGTTAGCCTTACAACTCTGGTTGCTATTGATGTTGGTTACATTATTGCTTCGCTTAGCAGGATTCCTGTTTCTTTAGTGATTGTTGCCGGCGCAGTTTTCCTGCTAGTTGTGTACTGGGCTAATCTGAGAAATGGGCTTTTCATTAAAGCAGAGCGCAAGGGGCTGTGGAGTTTGGCAAAAGACATCAACTGGGACATTGTGCTTTTCATGTTAAGCATCTTCCTTGTGGTTCAGGGGCTTACAAACGCGGGAATCACCGAACTTTTGGCTTCGGCGTTCGTGTCTGCAACCGCATTGCCCTCGGTTTTGGCGGTTTTGGTCCCAAGTTTGATTGTTACGATTGGTGCAAGCTTCATGAATAATTGGCCCATGACAATCCTTGGATTATTCACAATTGAACACGTAGCCTTGACTGCGGGGCTGGGCGGTTCAGCGTTGACGGGGCTGGTTTTCTCCAACATAATTGGCAACAATTTGGGGCCTCACTTTTTCCCGTTGGGCTCGTTGGCGATTTTGATTTGGCTGGAAACCATGAGGCGCAAGGGCGTGAACATCAGCCTTTGGAGTTACCTAAAAGTCGGCGCTGTCTTGTCAATTGTAGAAGTGGTTGTGGCTTCGATTGTTCTGTGGGTTGAGCTGGGGCTGCTTGGTTTTAAGTTATTTTAAATACAAATTAAACAATAACTACGCAACCGTTAAAGAGAGGATAGCTGAAAATGATACTTAGCAAAGGAAACCTAAGTCAAGATTTGCTGAAGGGAGAAATTGCTATCATAACTGGGGCTGGGCGGGGAATAGGTTTTGAAGCGGCAAGAGCTCTTGTCTGGCTTGGCGCAAAAGTGGTTATAGCAGAAATTAATGAGAAAAATGGCAAGGCATCTGAAGAAAGCATCAACAAAGAGTTTAGTGCTGACAGTGCGCTGTTTGTTAAGACTGACATTGGCAGCGAAAAAGACATTGATAAACTGGCTGAGGTAGCGCTAAAAAAGTATGGCAAAGTTGATATCGTCCTAAATAACGCCACAGTTTTTCCAATGGGCGCCGTTAAGGATACTCCGATTTCATCTTGGGACTTTAGTTACGGCGTGAACCTGCGTGGTCCTGTTCTTTTAGCTAAAAAGTTTTTGCCTCAAATGCTGGAGCGCAAACACGGTATTTTTGTTTGCGTTTCATCCTCGGGCGCTGCACCTTTCATGGGAGCCTACGAAGTTTTCAAAACCGCCCAGGTTGAGTTAGCGAACACTATCTCGGCAGAAGTTGACGGCACAGGAGTTTATGCTTTCACTATTGGTCCAGGGATTTCCCGCACGCCCGGCTTCATGGAGGGAGGAGCCAAAGTTGCTACGCTGATGGGGATGAGTTTGGATGAACTGTTTGAGTTAAACAAGAACGCTCAGATTTCTCCTGAGGCTGCAGGCGCAGGGTTTGCCTTAGCTATTGCTTTTGCCAAAAAGTATCATGGTCAAGAAACAAGTTCCATTCAGGTGCTAAGAGAGGCAAAAATTCCCTTTGAAGAAGGGCAAGAAGCTGAATTGCCACAGCCACAACCAAGGCGAGAGCAAAAAGTGCAAGTCACCAAACCAAGTGAAAACAGAAGTGCAGTTGAACTCTACGAGGCGGTTATTAAGACGCATATGGAGCAGTCTGAGGGCTGGAAGAAACGCAACTTGTTTGAGCGTCAATGGGTTTCAAGAGACTTCAAGAAAAACACAGGCATTACAATTGACGAGATGCAAACGACTTTGAGGGCTTTAGGAAACAGTTTGAAAACTGAAGCTTCAACGGCAGAGTTTATAGAGCCAGTGAAACAGTTAGCCGCTTACTATGCACACCAACAAGACCAATTAAGAGGCTTTGAGAAAAATCAGCAAAAACTGGAGGAAAATCTCAAAATCATCGACGGTTGGATAAAGGATGCAAAGGCATTAGAGCAGGCACTTAAATTTTAAGCTTAGCTTACCTCAAGTTTCTTTAGAATCTCACGGTAGGTTGCCAGCGCCTGTGTTTCGTTTGCTACGCCCTTTATGAGCATGCGTCCCCCATTAAACAAGCTGATCTCGCACTCTTTATAATCAAACATCAAAGCCAACTGCGATTTCAGCCTCACGTTGAAGTGTTTTTTTACTGTTGGGTACGCCTGTTCTATGTTGAGTTTTAGGGGTTTTTCTGGGTTAATGTTTGCTGTGTTTTTTCCGCAGAGCCAAACGAGCCGTTCGCCGCCTGCTAGGGCTTTTGCTTCGCCTTGGCAGACTGGGCAGCGAGTGTTTTTTGAGATGTCTATGGTTGTGAAGTCCATGTCGCTGAGGTCGCAGACCATGAGTTTGCCTTTGAGGGTGGTGCCGACGCCTGTGAGGAGTTTGATGGTTTCGATGGCTTGCAGGGTGCCGATTACGCCGGGGGTTGCGCCGACGACTCCGCGTGTACTGCACGTCATTAAATCAGTGTCTTTTAGGTTTGGCATTAGGCATTCGAGGCATCCTGTTTCTGGCGGAGCGAAAACGGAGAGGTTGCCTTCGATTCCTATGGCAGCGCCAAAAACGTAGGGGATTTTTTGTTTGACGCAGGCGCGGTTTACGGTGTAGCGGGTCATCATGTTGTCTAATCCGTCAACGACACAGTCCACGCCAGCTAAGAGCCGTTGTGCGTTGGTTGGGTGCAGGTTTTCAGGAACCGCCTCAACCGTGATTAGCGGATTGACTTTTTGGAGTCGTTTTGCGGCGGCTTCCGCTTTAGGATAGTGCAAATCGTCTGGGGTGTAGAGGATTTGGCGGTGCAGGTTGTGGGCTTCTACAGTGTCTTGGTCAATTAAGCGTATGTAGCCTACGCCTGAAAGTGCAAGGTAGAGTGAGGTTACGGTGCCAAGTCCGCCTACGCCTGCAACTGCAATTTTTGCTTTTGAGAGTTTTTGTTGTCCCTTCTCGCCTAGTTCTTTTAAGGTGACTTGTCGACTGTAGAATTCTTTAGCGAAGGCAGTTTTTTCTTTGACATCCAAACCTTGATTCCTCATCTGGAAATGTTGTTAGTTTGTGTTATATTTGCCTTTACTGCGGAACTACCTTTCAAATATTTCCCTAACACACTCGCAACCATCCATATTAACGGCAGACTCGATTTCTTCTGCATCAAGCGTTTTAGATAGTTTGCTGTTGAATCGATGATTTCGAGGCGTTTTTTTGTGGCTTCGATTTTATCGCAGTTGCGCAAGGGATTGAAACGCGGCAGGATAGGTTTCTCCGAGAAAATGGGTTCTGCTATAACTATCGTGCTTGCTACTTAATATTTAAGTTATATTCTTTGGGTACAGCATTCTTTTTTTAAAAAAAAGGTAACTCCTGCATTATTTTCTGTATCTTATAAGTATGAAGAGGTCGCCAGCTAGCATAGCCACAAATGCAAATAATGGATAATTAAGTAATGGGGCATGTATGCCTGTAGGTGTATATTCTATAGGGCCGCTATAAGGATTCGAAAAATAAATAAAAATATCGACTTGTTGAACGATTTTTCCATTAAGCGTAAAAAGTACAAAAAGTATTGATAGGAGTAATAAAAAGCCCATAAGTATATTAAAAATTAATGTATTCCTGCAGGTTTTATTCATAGAGGAATCCCTGAAATCTTAATAGTGCTTACTTGTATAAAATTTTTCCTATCTTCATTGCTAGCTATTTTCGGTTTTGAATTTATGCGGTAAGTCGCCGCCTTCTACGAAGGTGTATTTCTATTTGTTTTATAGTTTTTTTTTTAAAAAAAAAGTGGGGGGATAGGCGTTTTAGCTATCTGTCCATGTATACCACGCGGTCCTTTCTATATCATATCCACATGTCATTGCATTGATACTAACGCTTGTGTTGTATGGTGGGTATGGGAACCAGTATGTAAATTCCTCAGTTCCGCCGTAAAAATATGTGTAGATACTAGTACCCCAGTAGCCAATTGTTATAGTGTGCATAATATTGGGGTTTAGGTAATAAGCAAAGTTTGTCGTACCAGCGTAATCACCATCTATCCAGACATCAGCAGTAACAGGGAAATCCATATTGTCATATGCATACAAGAATACTACGGGCGTTCGTACATACCAATCTGAGTATGGAGTAGCGAAAGCATGTGTCAATGCGAAGGGTGTATTTGTCCATACAAAGAACTGATAGCAGCCATTAGAACTTGTAGCATCGTACCATGTAGTGCCACGGTAAACCATAATATCGCTACTCATAACAGGATTGTATATGTTCACTCCAGCCCAAGAATTGTCATACCCATTACCGCCAGGACTTATTACCTCAAAAAAGTCCCATCCATCTACAAGTCGCGTCTGCTGAAGGTAATCAGAGTAGCCATGGGTTTGTGTATACATTAATTCCCAGTTATTGGCATTCCTGTTCCAGAAGTAAGCACACCATTCATCCTCATCTAGCCAGTATTGGATCTCGGCGTAATAGTACGGTCGATCTGTTGCACTGTCAAAAATGTATTCGGTATCTGACATAGTGAAATATACATTCGTCCATCCATTGCCACTACCATATTTCCACTCGTAGAAATCGAAAATCCTGACCTCAAAACCGTTATAACCACTTGATTCGTAGTACCAATATCTAGTGCTTACTTCTAGAGGGCATGGTTGAGGTAGTGTGATTGTGGGCGCGTAAAGAGTTTTATCTTCGTCAGGAGTCGAACCCAAATCAAGGTTTACACTTATGGCTTGTTCGGCGAATCCGCCTTTTATCATATAAGAGTGATCAAATCCTGTCCCCCAAGCTGAATGCCCACTAGGTATTGGGTCAGTGTCTTGTTCTACTCTTTCATATATTGCTTGCATTTTATCTGCGGTGGATTTATCCCTAACTAACAGATTTGCGTCATTTTCAACCGCTTTTACTGTGCGACTTATATCCTCATCAGAAAGAATCGCTTCTATCTTTTGCAAAGCCTCCTCTGAATAATCTATGTGTGGAGGATTCCTCGGCGGTAAATCTAGATTGGTCTGTTTTTGCGACCTCGTGTAAAAATCTGGCGCTATGTAGGCTTGAGATGGATCTGTTAAGGGTGTCGGCGTTGTGTCATTCTTATCTTTTTCACTAACAGCATTTATTGTTGGACACAAGACGAGCATGGACAATAAACTTAGCAAAAGAACCAGTGTCAAAACAATTTTTAGCTTAGAATTTTATTCGTTCTCAACCTCCTTCCTTTTTAGGGTGGAAATGTCTTGTTTTCCACTAGCCACACTTATTGTTCACCCAAGGTGCACAAGCGGTGGCATCCCAGAGCAGTGAGGACTCTGGCTCGTAAACCTATTTTTTAACATTAGCGTTATATAATTTACGAAGTTCATAATTTTAGAATTATTTGTGCTACAATAATACACTTTCATAGGAAAAATTATTAAGTATCCATTAAGAGGAGCCAGTGTTTATTGCCCTTTGCAGTCTTTGGAAAACCACGGGAGACTAAAGTTTAGTATTACCGTGATAAAGAAGAACATGCAGGGAAAGTTTTGGGCAGGTGAAAAATGTCATATGGTGCTGAAAGTGTCGTCAATAAATTGTGAAAGACCACGGGATAAATCAGAGGTTAAATCCAGCCGTAATGATGTTTGATTGGAACTGGTTGTTGCCTCTAAACAAAGCCTATTGTAAGTAGCTTGTGTGAACAAACAAAGCGGCTAATAATAGATTAACACAACCGCTGCTTTGATTATTTTTAACAGGCGGCATCCAGCTTGAAAATGGATAAGGTGTATTTGAATTTAGCCAAATCCCAGAATAGCAGCGTTACAAGACGCCTTTTTAGAGGGGGAGGGGGTCAACGACAGAACAACAAAACCTTTCTATGATTAGGTAGGGAGGGGGAGGTAGTTTGATGGAGGCCGCCCGCTGGCTTTAGTGCTTGTATGTTTGCTTTTTATTTTTCTGTTTTTTGATTGGCAAAGGCTTTCTTTTTATGGTTGTAGGAGTTTTGTGTTGATTGTTGTTTTTGCTAGTGCGCAGAGTTTTTGGTCGGCGGTGTAGAGTGTGCCTTTTGTTTTTTGTGCTAGCGCTATGTAGAGTGCGTCGTAGACGGGTGTTTTTTTGGTTTGGGCTATTTTGATTGTTTCTTCTGCTAAATCCTGTGTTGCGGCGATGTTGATTCCATTAAACACTTTTGCGAGGTACTCGGTGGCTGATTTAGCATCTTCAGAAGACAGGTCTCCAAGCAAAGTCGCATGCTTCCAAATGACGTTTAAACATTCAGCAAACGCCGTGTCCACAGTGTAGAGACTGTAACCTTTTTTCGCATAACTCTTGATGCTGGCTCTGGCTTGTTTCGAATCTGGCTCGTTTAGAACTAGTTTAGCGATTATGTTGGAGTCTAGGATTAGTTTTGGCGTTCTCTGTCCTCCCGAATCAGGACGGTGGAGTCAATCTTGGTTTTTCTCCGATTGGACTGGGCATCGATTTCATCGAGGATTTTTATGAGTTCTATTTGTTTTACTCGTTCAGCGAGGAAGTCTCGGACTTCTTGGCTCCAGTCAGCTGGGTTTTTCTCGATTTTTTCCTTGAGTTCTTTGGGTATGCGGATGCTAAACGTCTCGGACATGTTTACAACCTTGTAAACATAATTGTCATACACATTAAAAAACATGTTGCACACAACTTTTTTTTGACGAATAGCTTGTTTACGTCTATGCTGTTCTAGCAACCGCTGGCGTTATTAGTGCTTGTATATCTACCATTTTATCACGAATGTATAGTCAAATCTTCCTCAGACAAGATTTTTAGTCAAAAAACCTCAAATTGAAAGAAGCCAAATATGAGAGCATGAATTCAGGAATTGCTTCGCTCCATAAGATTCTAAAGGATGAAACCCGAAGACAAATCGTGCTTTTGCTCAACGAGAAAGGTGTCCTGACCTATACTGAACTTAGAGAAACGCTAGGTTTCCTTACAACGGGGCTCCTAAATTACCATCTAAAGGTTCTTGATGATCTCCTATCAAAGAACGACATGGGACATTATGTGCTTTCCGATAAAGGCAAACTTGCAGCAAGACTACTCATGGAATTCCCAGACGCCAAAATATCGGGGAAACCGAAGTGGTGGAAGACGTTCTGGATTCAAACAGTAATCGTAATACCAATCATGGTGGCAATTTCACTTGCCCTATTCTTTTCAGGCATAATAAGTCTTGACCGCCTATATCAAATGCTAATATCACTTATTTTCGTAATTGGTTTTGCTTATATGTTGCAGCACATCTTAAGAGATGTCCTGTCCAAGGAAAGAAAACTGCTCATAGCAAAGATAGGTTATACTGCTGGAGGCATATCTTTGGGGTTGTGGATTGCTTATTTCGGAGTTGGATTGAGTTTAGCGGGCATATCCGCACTTTTAGGTAACCGTTTTAGTATAGGGAACCCGCTCTATCACTTCTTTTGGAGTATCTGGTACCAAGTTTTCGGAGTGCTAATAGCGCCGATAATAGGCGCCATACTCATGTACAGGTTCGGCAAGAAGAGGCGATTCAAGACCTACAATTATGATCCTGACTCTTGAGAAACCAAGTGTATAATATATGACAAAAGCGGCATGTTAAGAAAATGAGATAGTGCTTTCAGTGCCCAGTGCTGAAAACGCAACAGGTATCACGCAAAACCTGCTCTATAGTGCGTTTTTTGTGAACATATTAGGATGCAAATATCAGTGGTATATTGAAACCTATAGGGGGTAGGTCACTGCACGGCAAATCAGTGCGTTAAACGCAACCCCTGCACCCTGCGAAATTCTCTAAGGGGTCTATCGTATTGGCGCATTTTCAAGCCAAAAGCATGTTGAAAACACATGAAAAATCCCGCTTTATATAGGGGGATAGGGTCTACCCGCAAAGCAACAACCCTCTCGCAACACAGCTCCTATATATAGGGGGGCTATAGAAAAAAATTGCACAGCTATCAAACGCTTCTCACCGCTGACAGCATATTAAACAAAGAAAAACTGAAAAGTTGGAGTTTTATGAGAACACAGAGAACGATGATTCGCCTGTATCTTCTTGCTGTTGTTTCTTGTTGAAATCATCAATCTTCTTGGTGATTTCCGCAACCTTATCCGCATTGCCCAACATCTTATGCGCTTCACGAGCATTCTCCAACGCACTGATGCCGTAACGCTCAAAACCCTTCGCAAAAGAAATATCCGCAGACTTCGTGAAAAACTCCACAGCCTTCTCAGGCTCCTTCAGCGCAGAGCTACACTCACCAGCTTTATAATACATTTCTGCAGAACCAAAAAAATTCTGCCCCTTATAGTAAAGCTGAGCAACCTTCTCAAAAAGCTCCACAGCCTCTTTGTACTTGCCGCTTTCCATCAACGAATTAGCATCTTTATGCAACTTAATCGGGTCTTCTTTAACACTCATCAACTATCACTGGCAAAATACTTGAGAAAACTAACATTTAGAACTTTCCCCCAAACAAAACACAAAAACAACCACACTTTTTATACTAGCCCCCAGAAATAATAACCCCAAAAACAACAACCCCGTGAAACAAATGCAATACACCCCAAACCCAGCCCAAAAAATCGCACTAGCCACAATATTCGCAACACTCGTATTCATCGTCACATCACAAATCCCCCCCATACCCATCCCAGCCACATCAGGCTACTTCAACGTAGGAGAAACAACCATCTACATTGCAGCACTCCTCTTTGGACCACTCGTCGGCGCACTCTCAGGAGGAATCGGCGCAGCACTATCAGACATATACTTGGGCTACGCACCATTCGCACCAGGAACACTACTAATCAAAGGCATAGAAGGCGCAATCGTCGGCTACCTCAACATCAAACTCAAAAAACACATCAAAAACACAACTACACGCGCAATCATCGCCATCACCATCGGCGGACTAGAAATGGTCGCAGGATACTTCCTCTACGAACGATTCATCATTGGCTTATCACTCAGCGTTGCCCTAGCAGAAGTCCCCATAAACTTGGGCCAAATGCTCATCGGCTTAATAATCGCCATCCCCATAATGCATGCAGTAATGCGCTTCTTCCCACAACTTAAAAACCAACAATAACAGAGAAATAAACCATGAAACTCCCACCAGGAAAAATCCCCATAGACATCCTAAAAGAAGTCGTATTCAAAAACCTAGGCGCCCCAAGAAACGAAGTCATACTCGGACCAGCAGCAGGACTAGACGGCGCAATATTAGAAGTCGGCAACAAAAACGCCATAATCTCCATGGACCCCATCACAGGCGCAGTAGAACACATCGGCTGGGAAGCCATCAACATAAATGCCAACGACATCGCAACCTTCGGCGTGGAACCAGCATTTTTCTTCTCATGCATCATGCTCCCAGAAAACGCTGACACAAAAATCGTTGAAACCATAAGCACCCAAATGCACAACGCAGCAAAACAACTCGGAATAGCCATTGTCGGCGGACACTGCGAATCAACCCCAGGCCTAGCAAATCCGATTGTAGTCGGCTGCATGATGGGCTTAACAGAAAAAGGCAAATACGTCACAGCCGCAGGAGCAAAAACAGGCGACAAACTAATTTTAACCAAAAGCGCAGGAATCGAGGGCACAGCCATCCTAGCAACAGACCGCCAAGAACAACTATCCAAAACCTTCAACCCCACAATTCTGGAAAGTGCCAAAGCCTTCTACAACCAAATCAGCGTAGTAAAAGACGCACTAACAGCCTACAAAACAGGCGGAGTACACGCCATGCACGACCCAACCGAAGGAGGCATCCTAAACGGAATACATGAAATGGCAGACGCTGCAGGCTTGGGTGCACGAATTTTTGAGGATAAAATTACCGTTGAACCTGAAACCGCGAAAATCTGCAGGTTCTACGAAATTGACCCTCTCCAACTGATAAGCTCAGGCGCACTGCTAATAGCCGCTGAACCAGACGGAGCAGACAAAATAATCAACAGCTTAAGCAATGAGCACATTTACGCCAACATCATAGGCGAATTTAACCCAAACCCAAACAAGCGCCTACTGATGCATGCTGATGATTCGGCGGAGATACTGCCAAGACCTGTCTCAGACCATCTTTGGATTGCGTTGTCGCGTTGAACCGTTCCTAAAACCGTTAAGCGGTACCTGCAAGCACCAGTAAAGGAAGAAAACAGGATAAAAAAACACATAACGATACATATGCGAGTAGACTAAACCGCTTTTAACCTCACCTTTGGCTTGCTCAAAACCATTTTTCAAGTTCCAATTCTCTGGCGGCTTATAATGCAAACAATAGATGTCGCTGCTAACCGCAACGCCATAGCCATGTGCCTTAATCCACTTTACAATGAACGCGTCTTCATAAACATGCAAATGCTCAGGAATCTTGATGCCTTCGACAGCTTTTCGCAAAATCAACGTATCATGCATTCCACCGCGCAAATAGAAACATTGTCTTGCAACAATACTCTGCAAAGCAAGAACCCGCCTATTTTTCACGTTGGGCAGAACATCAATGTTTAAACCCCAAACAGCCCCCACATTATCGGTCAAATCTGGCTGTGCTTTTTTGAACCAGTCCCTGCAAAGTATGACGTCGCTGTCAACAAACATGAACCATTCCGTGGTTACTTTACGTATGCCTTCTGTTCGCGCCTTAGCCCTTGAACCCTCCATCTGAAACAGCAAAACATTACCGTACTTACGATTGAATTTCTCCAAGATGGCAAGGGTGTGGTCAGTTGAGAATCCATCAATGACTATTAGGTTTTTTATGGGCACGTTTCGGTAGACTGAAGCCAAGCACTTATCGAGCAAATGTTCACTGTTTTTTGTCAGCAGTACTACGTCAACTTGTTGCATACGTGCCCTCGAATTAATCATTGTTTTTGTTATAAGTTAGCGATAGCTTAAAAACCTGAACCCAAGCCAATTTTATTTAAGCAATTGGTAAATCGAGTAGGCAGCGTAGAAACCGTAAGCCAACAATAATTTGCCAATAAGCCGTGGGCTCCCAATCTTTAATGCTTCAGCAACCAAGCCTAAGCTGCCCTCCAAAGTCCACACATAACTAGGTCTAAAGTGGATGCAGAACGGCACGTAGCAAGCAACCACACGATAACCTTTGTTCTCTATCCAATCCTTAATGTGTGCATCTTCAAAAACATGAAGACTCGAAGGTATCTTAATGTCCTTAACAGCGCTTGTTAGAATCAATGTGTCATGGGTACCGCCTCGAACATCAAAAATCTTGCGTGTAACCAAGAGAAAAAGCTTCAAAGTATTTTTGTGTTTAATTGTCGACCAAACTTCAATTCCCCAAACAGCCCCAACATCAGGTGTTACAAATTTTTGCGCTTTTTTATACCAATCTTTGCAGAGGACAACATCGCTGTCCACAAACAAAAACCAGTCCGTACTTACTTGACTTATGCCTTTTTGGCGGGCAGTGGCACGGGTGCCGCTGTCAAAGATTATTTTTACGTTGTGGTATTTGTTGTTGAATTGGTTTAGAATTTGAAGGGTTTTGTCTGTTGAGTAGCCGTCCACCACTATAAGTTTGCCGACTGGTACATTCTGATAGATTGACTCTACACATTCTTTTAGCATCCTTTGGCTGTTTTTAGTTAACAGCACAACGTCAACTGAGCCATCCATAGCCAACCACGTGAACTTACGTAACCACTATCTTAACTGTTAACCCCATTAATAATAAGCAGGCTGTTAAAGGTTCTTTTGCAACACACGCCAAGTAAGCATTAACTTTAGACAGACAACAAAGAAATTAGAACTTGCTTTGTCAAAACCAAGCATCATTTAAAAGGTGAAATAGGCTTAAAGTTAAATATCGGTTTTTAGTAGTTCGAAGCTCAATTAATATACATAGTTAGGGACAAGTGAAACGAGTTGACTTCAAGTTTAGGTAAAGTTGCATCCATAGCGAGACGTTCACTTGCCCCGGGCAAACCTCATCATGCTCAGTGGTTGATTACTAGGAAATGTAACTATAGGTGTGTTGGCTGTAACGTCTGGAAAGAACAGGACAAAAATGAGCTTTCAACGGATGAGGTGATTAAGGGATTAGACATCTTAAAGGACGTGGGCATAGTTGAGCTTGTAATCTCTGGCGGAGACCCCTTGCTCAGAAAGGATATCGACGAGATAATCGAGCATGCTTCAAAACTGTTTGTAACCACAGTGTATGATAATGGTAGCATGGCTGCAAAAAAAATTGATGCCTTACGAAAAGTTGATTTTGCGGCAATCTCCATTGACAGTCTTGATGAAGCCAAGAACGATTACATTAAATCTGTGCCGGGCGCTTGGAAGAGTGCCATGAATGCCGTGGAAGTTCTTAAGAAAGAAGGAGTTAATGTTGCGGTTACGCCGACGATTTCGCAAAAGAACCTCTATGAAATTGTTGATATCACCAAATATTTTACGGGCAAGGGGATTCTAGTCTGGTACTGCCTTTACTCTTACGACTGTTCTGCAGACCAAAACCAACTATTTCGTATTGGAAAAGTGAATGATGAGTTTGTTATAACAGATACGCAAGCCATGGTAGAACTCTGCGATACGTTAAACGAGATGAGAAAAAAGAATAAGCGAATTCTCATGACAGACAACCTGTTTAAAGCATTAAGAAGCCTTTTTGCTGAGGAAAAAAGAACATGGAAATGCCAAGCGTTAAAAAACTTTTTAGTTGTCGACCACTTGGGCAGAATCGCAGGTTGCCATAACGTCAATTTTGCTGGTTCCATTTTTGATTTGCCAAAGAAATGGAAAAGTAAACAATTCGATGAATTACGAAAGACCTATCATGAGTGTACTCAATGCAATTATTTGTGCTATGTATGCTACTCGTTGCATGGTAGTCCGAGGGGTCACTTGTCATTAGCCAGAGATCAGTGGAAAAACACGAAGTTGCTGTTCAAAGATTAGACTTCTAAGTTTGGAACAAAACGTGGGAAATCAGGAAGTTTTATGTTTAGGTGGTTAACTGGGTTGATTTCATCCTCTAAATTCATTAGTGGAATTCTGAATTGGTTTGTGGTTAGATGCGTAAAGTCCTCGATTATTAGTCTAGGTCCAGCATCGAGGGGTTTTTTTAATTCCAGAATAGCTGGCAGAAGCGTAATCAGCATTGTGATGCCTGCTGTTGCCCCAAAAGTAGTTATCAATAAACTTGCGTTCTCAATCGTCAGCAAAGCGGCTCACCTCTTATTTTGATGTAGTGTTTTCCGTTACCTGAATGGGGCGTTTTTACCCAAACGTCATTTCTTTTGCCAGCAAGCTTGGAACTGATAACATCTATGAAGGCTTTCAAGCAGATTGGTATGTTAAAAAAGAAGGTGAAAATTAAGAGAGGAATTAGCCAATTAGACCTGCGCCGTTCATCTAAGTATAAACCTATGCTGACCTCAAAGAAGGGCGCAAAATTTCCAACAAAGCTGTAGAGGGATATTGGAAGGGCGAACCATAAAGCGCCTATGAGGGGTGACCCCAAAAAGATCAGTGGCAATCCGATGAGTAGGGAGAGTAGTGCCAGTAGGGGCATGAAATAAACGTTTAACAATAGGAGGCCGTCTATTTTTTCTATGGTGTTTAGGTATTTGCTGGTTAGGACGCTCCATGAATGTTTAAAGAAGCATTGCATGTGTCCTTTTGCCCATCGGTACCTTTGTTGTCTGTAGGCTTTCCAGTTGTCAACTGCTTCTTCGTAGCATTCAGCTTGAAGGTTGTATCGAATTTTGTATCCTGCAAGGTAGAGCCGAAAGGTTAAATCTGTATCTTCAGCTAGAATTGATTCGTCCCAACCGTTCAGATTTTCAAGAATGCTTCTTCTAAAACCGCCTACTGTTCCGCCGAATTGAGTAATTAAGCCTAAATTATCGCGTGCTTCTTGGTCAATACGGTAGCCTCCTATGCGCTCCAACGCTACGAGTCGTGTAACGATGTTTTGAGGTTCATTTAAGACGACGACTCTTCCCTGCACGGCACCGACAGTTGGGTCAACAAAGGCTTCGACTAGTTTTTCAACTATGTCTTTTTGGGGGTAGTAATCAGCGTCAAAACATAGTACTATGTCTCCTGTTGATTTTAAAAAGCCTTGGTTCATGGCTGAGGCTTTACCTGTTCTGCCATTGGTTTTGTCTCTGTGTAAGACATCTATGAAGGGGTATGAGCTCTTGTAGTCTTCTGCAATTTTCCCTGTTTGGTCAGATGAAGCATCGTCTATCACTATCACTTGTAACTTATCCTTTGGATAAGTGAAATTGGCGATTCGCTCAAGCAGTCGCCCTATCACGTTTTCTTCGTTACAGGCTGGAATAAGAATGGAAACTGTTGGCTGGAATGTTACATGCATTCTGTTTGTTAACGCTTTGTTTTTTGATTGTCTCAGAACAGTCAGTGTAAAAACGTAATGCCTAATGAGGTAAGTCATCATTAATAGTGTTAGGAAGATGAAGAATAACTCAAAAGTTTCTATAAGCATGGCCGTCCTGCCCTTCATGCTCCTTCAAGGGGCGGAAAAAAGTTAAGCTCCATGACCAAAATGAAATTACCCAAAGTGAATTCAAAAAAGGATAAGTAATTATGTAAACATTCTTGAAAGCTTCTCCAAAAGAAATGAAAGCCGCAATCACAAACGCATTGAACAGCAAGTTCCATAGAAAGCCAATGAAATTGCCTAACGCTAAAAGGCATAGTTTTAGGTTCAAGCTACCATTCAGTTGGAAACCTATAGACAAGAAAAGGATGTTGAAAATTATCAGTACAAGGGTCGATTGCTGGTTTACAAAGCGCGCAGAGGAAAGAATGCATAGAAAGATTAGCTGGATTAGCAGTATTTTGACTAAGTAATTGATTGCCTTCACTAAGTCTCCCCCTTCCTCCTTCTCTTGTTAGGGCTAATGGTGAAGGCTTTAGTTGGTTTGTTTTAGTTTTAAGGCGTCTGTAACTCTGTTATAGAATAAAGTTCTATTAGCAAAATCACTAAGTGTTAGAAAGAACTACATTATCGATAACTTTGCACAGGACTTGAAAGACTTCGTCAGCAGTCAAGTTATTCGTATCTAAAATAAAATCAAACGGCTCAAAATCTTTGTCTAATTCGAATCCGTAAAGTTTCTTGTAAATTGCCTTCGTCTGTGCCTCTTTTTCGTTGAGAAAACGGAACGCTTCTTCTATGGATATTTTGTCTCGTTGAGCAACTCTTGCCGCTCTTTTCTCAAGTGAAGCTGAAAGCCAAATCTTGAATCCGCCTTCAAGAAGCCACGGCATCGTCCAACTGTCCAATAATACATTGCCCTGTTTTGCATATTCTAAAAATTTCTCGTCCACTGCCCTGTCAAATTTCGGGTCGCTGAGTCTTCTCTCGAGGAATTTTAAGCCAATAGGGCTCTCCCACCAGCCCTCATCAGATATTGTGTAGCCTTCGGCTTTGGCTAGGTCTTTTAGGGCGTCGCCTCCAGAGTAGTATTTTAAGTTGTATTTTTTGGCTATTTTTTGAGAAAGCGTACTTTTTCCTGTTCCAGCCATGCCTGAAATACATATAACCATTGCTTTCTTAGTGGCGCATTGTTCTTTGTTAACCATCTTCGCCGCCTTTTTGCTGTTTAGTGCTCTATAGGGTTGATGCCGATTATGCGTTGGGAAAGTAATCCGCAGAATACGGAGCAAATGGGGTACCACCAGAAGACGGGAATCGCACCAACACCTGGTATTAGCGCCATGGTAGTGGCACCGAAGGTAGGGGTTAACACTAAAAACCAGACGGCAATATAAACGAAAGAAAAGGCAAACTGGGCTAGTTGCGGTTTTGCCATTTTTGCCTGCATATTTTTAATCTGCGATTCTTTCTTTTTGAGTTTCTCAATTTGTTTTTTATCGTTGGCGCGCATTGCCTCCATGGTTTGTGAGCGGTGCTCAGCCATTTCCTTCTGCATTATACGATATTGTTCCCAACCTATGAAATGATTAATCAAGACTCTGTATATTCCAGAATTCAAGAACGCAATTCCTATAGCTACACCTAGAATTGCAAGTGCTGGCAAAATTGATGTGATAAGAATCATATAAGTAACATCTAAAACTTTTGGCGAGGTAAGTTCATCTATACTAGCTCCGATTCTCCAAACATAATTTCCTGCTACTGGTGGGTTTTTCACATTAAAACTTAAGTTGATACTCTGCCCAGTGCTTAACCCTTCAGTGGATTGAAGAACAATATAACGGTCATCTTGAATACTCACATTCCACGTCTGTGAGGAGGGTTGGTGGGTTATCATTGCATTTTTAGGATTAGTATATCCAGAAGGAAGTGTAACGTTAATATAACCCATTTTGTCTGCACCAGTACTACTAATGTCTAACACGTAAGAGGTCTCTTGCCCAACATTGGGAGTATTTGCCGAGATGGATGCTTCATAGTTAACATTTGACTGCGCCTGCACAAAACCAATCAGAAAACCTATTGTTGAAAAAATCAATAAGCAGACTAATGGAGCGAATAGGATTTTTTTTATTCTTGTCATGTGTTTCACTGCCTGCAATGCTTTTTATGTAATGCGTATCTTGTTTCCTGTCTAATAACCGTTTTTACTCTTAACTTGTGAATGACAGAAATCGCGAATGTTTTCTCTAATGGTGGACGGCGCCCTTGTTCATTGGGAAAGAAAAAAGAGGGAAGGGATTTTGTTTCTTTGGTCTTTTTACTGATTTTTCTGAATTTGTATCGGAGGTGAGCGCTTCTTAATGATGAGCACTGTGGCTATGGCTAATGCAATAATCAATGCGGCTCCCATGCCCATGATGTACATTTCAAGTGGGGGTAGAGCCATCTGTGGTTGTTCTGTAGGTGTAGGCGCGGCTTCTGTAACGCCGAAGGCAGCTTCATCGTATGATGGGTAGTAAGATTCAGTGCCAGCAAAGCGAGCAACGACCGTGTACTTGCCAGGAACCGGAGGCTCCCACATTAGGCTGTACTGTCCGTATGAATCACTGGTAGCTGTTCCGATTTCATAGACATTGTTGTTTGGATCAAGCACTGTCAACGTCACATCCACACCTTTCACGTCTGATGGGCGTGGCTTTTGGAAGTAAACATAGCTCATCCAATCACTAACGCTGTCATCGGAAACTGCGGGGACACCATTCGGGAAGCGTGCGGCTTGTTCATCTTGTAGAGTGCCAGCGGCAATGTCCAAAACTGAACCCTCAATCAGAACACTGTTACCTTCGGTGATAACATTGTTTTGAATCCTTATTGAGGTCTTGCTTGGACCTTTACCGAGACAGTACATCTTTGAATCATAACCGTTGAAGTAAACGTAGTAACCGTCAGCAACAATGTCATAGTTGGCATCCATTCCTGTACCCCAGCCTTCACCAGTGAAGATTTCAGTACCGTCTGTAGCGTTTACGCAACGAACCAGTGCGCCTTTATAGTAGGGGGAGTCAGGAGAGTGTTCTGTTGTAGCCAAGTAAACTTTGCCATCCGCAATAGCTGGAATGAAGATTGGATAGTGACCCCAAGCGGTAATTAAACCACTGGAAGTACTGTTTCCTTCTCCACCGTTTCCGTACGTCCATAACAATTTGCCATCGAGAACATCATAACAGTAGAGTATGCCACCGTAACCACCGAAGTAAAGTTTGCCGTAAGCGCAGCGAGTTGTCGAACGGAAGTAGTCATATTGATCTACTGGGTTAGTTGGTCCCCAAATCTTATTTCCAGTCTTCAGGTCATACCCATAGTGAACCATAGTCTCTTTATCTTCAAAGACAAAGATGCCGTTCTTTTGGTCAATAGCTACTAGGTCTCGTGTGACGTTGCCTGGGGCAGCATCAAAGTGTTTAGACCATAGAACTTGCCCCATTGATTCTGGTTTTGTGCTGATAACTGTCATGTTTGCTCCATACCAGTTTCTGTTGTAGTAGTTGTCTGTTCTGCCTCCGAAGTTGCCCTGTGTAAGAATCAGATAGCCATTGTAGGCTGAGTCGCTATGCATGCTCCATGATGCGCCGTTCATGAGGGTTATTGACTTGTTAAAGTCAAAACGTGATGGTAAACTTGCATTGATGGTGCTTGTGTACCAACCAGATTGACCAATGCCGCCTGGCGTTGAAATCAGCTTAGTAGTATTCCACTGTAGCAAGTACCAATTTGGATTTGCAGCAGTACCATAGTTTATGAGGCAATAGCGCAGTATTGAGCCCTTGGGACCTTGAACTGATGTACCTGCTGGAACGCTAGTAATGTTCATTGCTGTTAATACTCCTGTGTCTGGGTCATAGACTCTCCATGTTGTCACGCCGCCGCTAGTGCTGGTTGCGACTAGTGCTCCGTTTGGTAGTGCGCCGTGTTGGTTGCCGTCATCGAAAGATTCAAGCCAGCCGAAGGATGGAGCAGATGTGCCTGCAGCAGTGAGGTTTATGCGCCAAAGTTCTTTTCCAGTGCGCAGGTCCTGACAAACGTAGGGACCGCCACTACCAGAGTTACCATAAGGCAGTTGATAGTAGAGTTTTCCGTTCATAATCAGACCGTTGCTGAATCTGACGTTGTACGAGCCACCCATATAGTATCCCTTAACAGGCTCCTCTTCAGAGGGACCCAACATTCCGCCAACGATGCCACCTTGCTGAATAGGCGTAGACCACATAACATGGAAACTATTAGGAGCCGAGCCGTAAGGCTGGAACCTGTTCACGATTTGTGGAGAGCCAAGCCAGTTGGATGAAATTAGCCACCAGTCAGTGTTCTGTCCCTCAATCGGATGTGTCCAATACTCAGTTGGAAGCGGATAGCTAGTAATCGGTGTAGGCACTTGTTCTTCTTGCACTGTCCAGTTTACGGTTCTCGATGAAGGCAAATAGATGTCACCGCCATATGTTCCTCCCCACTCAAAGATTTGGCCTCCATAATTGAACTTGAGTATGTAGGTACCAACTTGATCAGGAGTATATTGCCAGTACTGAATGCCAGTAGTGTCATAAATTACGTCCCAATGCTTTGTTTCAACGTCACCGTTGGGCTTAGTGATGATTAAGGTATAGTTGTGACGCCTGTAGTCGTTGGTCACTAATGACCCAGGCATGGGATAGTCAACCCACATCACAATAGCGCCAGTTTGGCCAACACCAATGGGGTCAGGTGCTGGAACAACAAAAGGATAGCTTGGAAAAGTCCATGGGGGGTCATGAGCACTAGCGGTTGGTAGCATTGATATTGAGACAGCTGTAGATGCTGATAGAAGAATTGCAACAAAAATAGCGATAGATTTAGTTTTGTTTATTTTCATTCTTTCTCTTCCTAAATTTTAAGCAAGATTACCCTTGCTATTGACTGCGTATAGAATCCCCCGCATTATAAAACTGAGTGGCAAGTGGGTACTGCCGACAAAAATCTACGGTAAAAAGTTCAAATTTAAGGCACCGCCTCTGCCAAATAAAAGACCCTTTAACTCCTTGCACTGGTTGTGAAACGCCACAACCAATAAGCAAGAAAAACCAAACCCTAAACCAAAAAACCAATTCATAGCCCAATCCGCTGGTTGTTGTGAAGGGGGATGAGGCTATTCAACAACTACTATAAGAAAAACAAAAAGACAAACCACATGAAAAGGGGGATGAGAGCTTTTCAAGCAGTCCTCTTATTCTTACTCGCCTAGGATTCTCCTAAACGCTGGGAACATCTCCGCAGCCCGCTCCCGCATCAACAGTTCATAGTACTGATAGATGATACCGACCGAAAGCAATATTCCTGTGCCTGAACCGAAAACCCCAAGGAAATCTGAAAGCCCAGCCACAAGCCCAACCACAATACCGCCAAGCACTGTAACAACTGGAATGTAACGCTTGAGAATCGCTTCGATGGGCCTGCCTGACCTTCGGTAACCTGGAATCTGCATCCCACTATCCATGAGTTGCTTTGCTACCTTTGAGGGACCTAAACCGCCTACTTCGAGCCAAATTAGCGAGAAGACGGCACAGAAAGCCACGATTATGCCTAGATATGCGGCTGCTCTTAGAGGATCAGCAGCGACAGCATACAAACTTCTAGGTGCAGTAACGACGTAAGCAAGACCACCAACCGGAGTAACACCATTAGCGGTTTGGTTGAAATCACCTATTATCTGGAAGAACAGGTTTGTTCCTGGCGCAGGTGTTCCTAGCTGTGTCCATAATAGTTGTGAGAAGAAGTACACGTTTGCAAACAGTGCTGATGCGAAGATAACTGGCAAGTTTGATACATATAGCAGTTTGATTGGGTATCTGCTTCTGAAACCCTTGTATCCTGCGTAACTCATTGGAAGCTCAACCCTGATGCCTTCCAAGTAAATAATTATTAGGAACACTACAATGGTGGCGATGAAACCCAGAAGCGATGGATAGATCCCATTCTGAGAACCGAATACCCAATTCATCAGCGTCTGGCGACCGCCCAATAATTCTTGAAGCGAACCGAAAAACAACCCAGTTGGTGGCGAGAACATTGACCATAAAATGTTCTGTGCAACACCAGCCATAATAAAGAGGCTGATTCCACTGCCTAGTCCCCAGCCCTTCTGTACAAGCTCATCCATAAGCATGACGACTATGCCTGCGGCTATGAGTTGCAGGAAAATTACCAGAATTGTTGGTCCTGCCAATGCGCCGTACATGCCGCTTAGGATGTATGCTCCTGCTTGAACTGCGGTAAGTATGATGCTGAAGACTTTGCTTGCTGAGGTGAAGAGTCCTCTGTCTTCAGGGTTTGACATGTCGGCTTTTATGATTGAGGAGCCGACGAGTAATTGCAGAATTAATCCTGCTGTAACTATGGGTCCAATACCCAACTCCATGAGGGTGCCGCGGTTTGAGGCGAAGATTACTCTTAGGGCACCGAAATCATCTTGCGCATTTTCTACACCATAAAGTGGGATTTCAGTCATGACAAGGAAAATAACAAGTACAAGTGCAGTCCAGAAGATTTTCTCGTTGAAGCTGACTTTGCGTTCTGGCTTTTTTATTTCGGGCAGAACTCTTCCAATTGGTTTGAAGAGGCTGAGGAATCTTCCGGCCATTTAGCAGCTTTACTCTCCGTTGGTCTGGGAGCTTACGATTTCTCCGCCTGCTTGTTTGACTTTTTCTTGGGCTGATTTTGAGTAGGCTTCGACTTGTATGGTTAGGGGTTTTGTGAGTTTTCCTGTTCCGAGGAGTTTGGTGTAGCCGAGTTCGGTTAGGTTTATGTTTTGTGTTTGTGCGATTTGGTCTAGTTGGTAGAGATTGATTGTTTTTTCTTTGCGGTGTAGGCTTTGGGGTGAGGTGAACCCGTGTTTACCAAAGTAGTCTGGTTGGGTGGTTACAATTTTGCTCCAGAGGTGTTTGTGGCGTCCGACTTTACGGTTGCCTTTACTGCCTGCGTCTCGGTGTTGTCCTATTCTTCCGTATCCTACGGTTCTTGATCCTCTTAGTTTTCTGATTTTTCTTAGTTTATGTGGCATTCTTGTCAGCTTCTTTGGGGGTTGTTTGTTTCTGCTTTTTGGAGTTTGATTTCTAGCACGCCGTTCTTGTATTTGGTGTGCATTGCGTTTGGAATCACTACCTTCGGCAAATTTAAACTTTTATAGTATCTTCGATCTTTTGATTTTGCCGACAGCGTGATTTTTTGATCTTTCACATGTATTTTGAGGGTTTCCTTATTAAAGCCTGCGATTTCTGCGACTATGGTTATGTTGTTTGGGTCTTGGAATATGTCGATTAGTGGTTTGGGTTCTTGTAGGTTTCGTTTAGTGTAGCCTTTGTACGGTCTGAAAAATGCTTTGTTGTGAGGTTTTGTGGTTTGGGCGTTTTGTGTTGGTGTTTTTGTGTCTTTTGGTTTTATGAGGTTGTTGAAGTTTGCCCATTTGCGGTTTTTGTTGCTTCTTCTCCATTTTGCACTCGTTTGTTCTTTCCCCCTCCGATTGAGTTACGAATCTCTTTATCGATACTATAAAAGATATCGCACATAAAGGGTTAGAATTGACCTGAAGTACAGGATGCTGTTTAATCATGAATGTGGTGATTGTGTTTGGGGTTTGCGGTGGGTTTTGGTGTTTTGGGTTGTTTTGTTTTCTTATAGTTGTTGAAAGTAAGCAATATAGCGCTGAAGGGGCTGGTTGAGAATATTTTATTGGAGAAAAACGTGCTGCTCTCCGATAGACCCTATCCCCCTATTTAAAGGCGGATTTTTCAACATGTTAATGGCGTTGAAAAGAGTCAATAACACCTACCCCCTATAGGGTTCTGCAATGAGTTTCTAATAGGCGGCAAATAGGTTCAGTGCGAAGATTCTTTTGTTCGTTGACTTTTCCATTTGTCTGGGTCTCGCAGATTTTGCACTGGCGCGTCATTCGTGTAGCCATGTTCCGCTTGAACTTTTTGCTTGTACTTTTGCTCTGCCAGTTTTGCTTTGCCTTCTTTACTGCTCAACTCTACGCTGTTTTCGAGCTTTCTGATGGTTTTGCCTATTCTACGTTGCCCTCTCGTAACCATATTTACCCTCTCTTTATTTTCATTATCTTATCGAAGGGTTTATGGATTTTGGATGAGAAAAGCAGGTGTAAAATTTAATTTTCAACAGAATGTTTATTCTAGTTTATATGCAAGAATCTGATTTTGCGAAAATCTTATAAATAAAATTCTCTGATAACGATTGTTTATTGGGCAGGGGGCAAAGTAGTGTCGATTTTACAGCTACTCGAGAGTTTAAAAAATTCTTGAGATGCTTGAGAGATAATCAGCATTGTTTGCTTTTTGCTCAATAAAATTAGGAGAAAAAAGAAAAATGCAAAAGAAAGGAAAAACAGCGGCAATCGCAATCGCTCTAATTCTGATGTTGACTATGATTATTTCGCTTGTTCCATTACCAATCGCGCAAGGTTGGACAGGTCATAAAAAATCATATGCTTACATCGGCGCTACACCGAACCCAGTCGCCATAAATGAGGAAGTTCTGCTTCACGTGGGGATTACCCAGCCTTTGGAAATCACAGAGGACAAATGGCGCGGCTTACTGATATACGTGACTCGACCTGACGGTACAAAAGAGACGCTTGGTCCCTTCGATACTGACTCAACAGGCGGCACAGGCACAATATACGTGCCAACCATGGAAGGTACATACAAACTACAGACATACTTCCCTCCACAATGGTACAACAAGACCAATAACGTCTACTACGAAGAAGACTACAGTGACATCCTAGAACTTGTGGTAGGCGCTGAGCCCTCCCAGTTCTGGCCAGGTGTACCGCTTCCAACAGAATACTGGAGCCGCCCAATCGACAGTCAAATTAGAGAATGGGCGCCAATCGCAGGTCATTGGCTATCACCTGCAAGCATCTACGGCACTGCTGAAAGCTTAGGCCAAGAAGATGCGCCAGAAAGCGCACATGTCCTTTGGCAAAAGCAACTGGTAATAGGCGGTCTAGGTGGAGGCGTTGGTCTATCTGAACCAGCAGCAATCTTCCCCGGTGACGCTTATGAAGGCAAATTCAGTAGTAGCCTAGTCATCATGGGCATACTCATATACGTAAAGTTTGACACAGTCGGAGGCAGCAATGTCACCAACTGGATCTGCGCTGTCGATCTGCATACAGGAGAAACGCTGTGGGAAAAAGAATTGCTTAACGCTGCGGGGCAACGTTTATTCCCACAGTATGGTCAAGTGATGTACTGGAAGAGTTTCAACACGCAAGGTGTTTACGCATATCTTTTCTGTGGCACATCTTCAGGAATGTTCGCTGCGGCTTCATCCACTCTGGAAGCGTTTGACCCCTACACTGGGCGTTGGCTATTCAGATTTACGAATATGCCAAGCGGCACCCGCACGTATGGTCCTAACGGCGAAATCCTGATATACACGCTTAACCAGCAACGCGGCTACATGACTATGTGGAACTCAACAGCTGTCATTAGTGCCTACTGGGGCACTACCCAGAACAACCCAGCCTTTGGTTCTTGGCAACCTCAGGGAAAAACCATTGATGCACAAGGCGCAGTTCCTGTGACTACCGCAACACCCTATGGATACAACGGCTACACAAGAAACGTTTCAATACCTCTAGGATTACCTGGAAGCGTTTCTTACGTGTTCCACGATGACACAATTGTCGGTTATACAAGGCTTGGCACGACTGGAATGTTTTCAACCGAAACTCTCAATGATGCACCATTCATACTCTGGGCTATTGATGCAAAGACTGGTTCACTAAAGTTCAATAAAACAATCGCTGCACCAAGCGGAAACGTTTCTCTTTCAGTTGCAGCAGGAAGCGCTGAAGACAGACTCGTAGCTATATGGTGCAAAGAACTGACAAAGTTCTACACCTATAGCATTGATACGGGCAACTTTATGTGGGAAACGCCTTCACAGCACTATCTAGACATCTTTGCTATGTATCCACGCTTTGCATACGGTAAACTGTACTCAAATGGTATGAGCGGAATAATGTATGCATACGACGCCAAAACAGGCAAACTAGCTTGGAACTACACCTACAAAGACCCATGGTCAGAAACCTTATGGTCTGACTACTGGTCATCTTTGAGGCCTCGCATTGTTGCTGATGGCAAAATCTACTTAGGCCAAAGCGAACACTCAGTCAACCAGCCGCAACCCCGTGGTGCACCCTTCGTCTGCCTCAACGCAACTACAGGCGAGGAAATCTGGTCTATAGCGGGCATGTTCCGCCAAACTGACTGGGGAGGAAGTGCAGTCATGGGAGACAGCATAATTGCAACAATGGACACATACAACCAAATGATATATGCCATAGGCAAAGGACCTTCGGCAACTACAGTTTCAGCACCCGACATCGGTGTTCCATTCGGCACATCAGTAACCATTAAAGGTATGGTAACTGACGTTTCGCCAGGAACAGACGGTATCGTCTTGCAAAAACGGTTCCCGAATGGTGTTCCAGCTGTAGCAGACGAATCAATGTCTGAATGGATGCTGTACGTCTACAAGCAGTTTGAAAGACCCGCGGACGCTAAAGGAGTTGAAGTTACTATTAGTGTGCTTGATGCAAACGGTAACTTCCGAGACATCGGCACAACCACTACTAGTAGCATGGATGGCTTCTATAGCTTATCGTGGACTCCTGACGTTCCAGGCGAATACAAAGTCTATGCACGCTTTGCAGGCTCAGCCGGATACTACCCATCACACGCTGAAACCGCATTCACAGTGGATGAAGCACTACCCACACCAACAGAGCAACCGCAAATCTCGCTGCCTCCAATTGAGCTGTACGTCGTCGGCATGGGCATTGCGATAATTGTTGCAGTAGCTATTGCCGCACTGCTCATCATCAAGAAAAGACCATAAAGTGCTTTTAACAACCACCTTCCCCCTATTTTTTCTTAATTCTTCAGTCAAGGCAACTCGATTAACTGCTACCTCTATCTTACATAAAATTCAATCAATGAAATGGCAAAATAGTCCTAAAAAGGCAAAAAATAAGGGTTCCTTGGGCAAAGGCGCTTAAGAACCCATCAATTTGAGAAATATCGCCTTAGCAGAGTAAAGCCTGTTTTCTGCCTGCTCATAAATCACTGATTTTTGGCTTTCAATGACTTCCGCGCTAATCTCGTATCCACGGTGAATAGGCATATCATGCATCACGTAAGCGTCACTGCCTTTGAGCAGTTGGGCGTTGATTTGGTAGGGCATCATAAGTTTAATGCGCTTCTCTTTTTCCTTGGCAAACTTTGGGTCAGAGAAGAATTCCATGTCAATCCATGTGTCAGTGTAAACGAAATCCGCATCCAAAACCGCCTCTTTTGCGTCTAAGGTTGATTGCCAAAGCCCAGATTTTTTTGCTTCAGATAGTATTTCCTCGTCTCTTGCAGCTTCATTAAAAATAGGTGTAACCGTGGTTAATTTGACGCCTGTTCTGGTGCAACCCTCAATGAGCGAGTTGCAAACGTTGTTATGGACGCCTATGTAGACGAGTTTGGCACCTTTGAGCTTGCCATGTTTCTCTTTTACAGTTATAAGGTCTGCTAAGGCTTGCGTTGGATGGTACTTCTCGTCGCAACCGTTGATTACTGGAACACGAGACGCAGCGGCAACTTTCATTAAATCAGAATTATAAAGCAACCGAGCCATAATGCAATCAACATTACGCGACAAGTACCGTATTTCGTCTGTTATGTCCGCTAACGTGAAATTGGTCGTTCTCCAATCGATAAACAAGCTGTGACCGCCAAGCTGCGTCATAGCAACCTCAAACGCGACTCTGGTGCGCGTAGAGGTTTTTTGGAAAATCAACGCCGCAGACTTGCCCTCAAACGTTTTGAGGTACTTGGCTGGGTTATTTTTGACTTTGATGCCTAAATCGACTAGAGCTTCCAGCTGTTGACCTGTGAGTTCTTTGAAATTGATGAGGTGCATCTTGTTTGCCTTCAGTATGCCTTGAACCAAGCATGTAATAATAAGCTTTATGCAAAAACTTTTTCCGCAAACAACCCTAAACCACATAAAGGAAACACAAAACATGATTCTCCTCGTAGCCTCAAACAAGGACACTGCAAGCCTAAACATCAAACAACAAATCCTAAGCCACTACCCCTTCCGCCAAACCGCAGATACATTCCAGCAAACACCATTGTACGCGGCAGAAGTAAACGGTAAAAACGTAACCTTAGCAACTTTAAACCAAGAAAGCGTCCATGCACAAAACCTGCCAGAGGACTTTCCTGACGCGGAATTGATTGTTTTCATCTCAAGGCACAGCAGCCAAAGCGGCAAACCCACCCTGTCGGTTCACACTCCTGGAAACTTTGGCAACGCTGAACTAGGCGGACTGCCACGATGTGTCTCAGTTTGCCCCGCCGTGGCTATGCAAACAGCCCTAAAAGCGCTCATGCACCAAAAAGAGCAGTTAAGCCTAGACTACGAAGTATCATATGAGTGCACCCATCATGGTCCAAGCCTCGACGTGCCAACAATGTTTGTGGAATTAGGCAGTTGCGAAACCCAATGGAACGATTTAACGGCGGCACAAGCCGTTGCCCACGCCGCAATGCACGCCATCTCCAAATTTTCAGCCCCATCGGGTCCTGCCGTTCTCGGCATAGGCGGAACACACTACAACCAAAAGTTCACCCGCATGGCACTCTCAGACGAGGCAGTGTTTGGGCACATGATACCCAAGTACGCGGTTAACCTTGTTGATGGGGAAATGTTGGGGCAGTGTGTTGAGCGGACTTTAGAGAAGGTGGAGTTGGCGGTTTTGGATTGGAAAGGCATCAAAAGCGAAGACAAACCAGCCCTGTTGCAGGCGCTAGAGGCTTCTGGGCTGTCTTTCATGAAAGTTTAGCGCTTTTTCTGCAAAGTAACGTTTAAAAGGCTTAGCGATGTAGGTTTTAAACTAAAAAGTTACAGCAACGTTTATTATTCCTTAGTGAAATCTTGAGTGTGCGGTAAATATGGGAATAAAATCTTGGCTTACACAGGCGGCAAGAACCTTAAAATTAGCCTCCAAACCTGACAGAGAAGAGCTGTGGCTCTCGATAAAAATCAGTCTCCTCGGCATAGGTGTAGTAGGGTTAATCGGCTTTGTCATCAAACTAATCGCCACAACACTCACACAGGGTGTTTAGAAGGTACTTTTTATGGAGAAAAAAGAAGAGCAAGCTCAAACCAAAATCTTTGTAGTCAAAACCACCACAGGGCAAGAACGCAACGTGGCACGGTTAATTGCTTCTAAAGTAGAAATGACCCATATTCCAATCAAAGCTCTTCTTGTTCCCGACACACTCAAAGGATACGTATTCATAGAAGCAGATGGACCACACCTAGTGGAAGAAGCCATCGCTGGCGTGAGGCATGTGCGCTCCAGAATCCCTGGTCTTGTAAGTTTTAGCGAAATTGAACGGTACATTGTTCGCAAACCAGTCATGGAAGACCTCAACGAGGACGATGTTGTGGAAATCACAGGTGGACCGTTCAAAGGCATGCGAGCCAAAATCACAAGGCTTGACAAGTCAAAAGGCGAAGTTACGCTTGAGTTGCTCGAAGCAACGTTCACTTTGCCAATCACAGTCCATTCAGACTATGTAAAACTAGTAGAAAAAGCAAAAGCATAAAGGTGAAACAAGAAAATGGCAGAGAAAAAAGTTGTAGAATTGCTCGTAAACGGCGGACAAGCCAATGCAGGTCCACCCTTGGGTCCAGCTCTTGGCCCGTTAGGCATAAACATCATGGCTGTTGTCAACAAGATTAACGAGTTAACCAAAGACTACGCTGGGATGAAAGTTCCAGTAAAAATCAGCGTTAACCAAGAAGACAAAACCTTCGAAGTAAGCGTCGGTACACCTACAGCATCAGCATTAATCGTTTCCGAACTTAAAATTGAGAAGGGTTCAGGAACCCCAAACACCGTTAAAGTCGGTGACCTCTCCGTTGAGCAACTGGTGAAGATAGCAAAAATCAAAAGTCCTCAGCTATTAGCCCCGAACATCAAGTTGGCAACCAAAGAATTGCTGGGTACCTGCGTTAGCATGGGCGTCACCGTTGAGGGCAAAGACCCCCGAGAAGTCCAAAAAGAGATAGATGCTGGCAACTACGAAAACCTATTCGGTACTGGCTAAATGATAAGCGAATATTTTTATAATGGGTTTCCAATCCCTCATTGGCACGAGGCTTAAAAATGCCCCTAGACAACAAGACAATATCCGAAGCATTAAAACAGGCAAAAGAAAAATCTGGCGACAGGAAATTCAATCAGACAGTAGACTTAATCTTGGACATCACCGAGATTGATATGAAGGCGCCAGAAGGCAAAATCCAAGAGGTAGTGGAACTGCCTCACGCTACAGGTAAACCAAACAAGGTCTGTGTTATTGCTTCTGGAGAATTCGCACTCAAAGCCAAGAATGCTAAAGCTGACTTTGTCCTAGACCGCGCTGATTTGGAAGGTTTAGCGGGTAAAAAGAAAGATTTGCGCAAACTTGCCAGCACCTATGATATCTTCATTGCTGAAGCTCCTCTAATGCCGCTTGTCGGCAGGATTCTTGGTCCAGTTTTGGGTCCTCGAGGAAAACTGCCCGTTCCTGTTCCTCCTAACGCTGATATTTCGGCTTTGCTAAACAAGCACCGTAAAACTGTGGTTGTTAGAATGCGCGCTCAACCAATCATTCAAGTTTCTGTCGGCTCCCAGCAGATGAAAGATGAAGAACTTGTCGATAACATTATGACTGTTCTGCGTGTTCTTGATGGAAAACTAAAGCGAGGATTGAAAAACGTGAAATACGCTTTCATCAAGACTTCCATGGGCGAGCCAGTGAAAATTAAACCGTAATGAGTAGAGAAATCATGCCATCCCAACAAGTATTAGAGCAAAAATCAAGCGAAGTAGAAGAAATAAAAGACATACTAAAAGAGTACAAATCCATCGGCATAGCTAGCCTGCAAAAGGTTCGCGCTTCCCAACTGCAAGGGCTAAAGAAAAGCATGGCTGGCAAAGTACGTCTCCGTGTTCTAAAGAATACGCTGATGAAGATAGCCATCGAAGAATTAAACCAAGCTGAGCTAAAGAAGCTTGAAGAATACTTGGACGGATCAAACGTTTTCTTGTTCTCAGACCTTAACCCATTCAAACTGGCGCTTATGCTGGAGCGCGGCAAAGTAAAAACCACAGCCAAGGCAGGAGACATAGCCGCTGACGATGTGATTATTCCAGCTGGAAACACAGGTCAGCCTCCAGGTCCAGTTATTAGCCAATTAAACGCTGTTGGGTTGCCCACAAGAATTGAGTCGGGCAGCGTTTGGGTTAGCAAAGACACGCTAGTTGTCCGCAAAGGTGAAGTCATAAACGAGCGCCTTGCAGGTGTGCTGTCTAAGCTGGGCATTAAAGCAGTTGAACTCGGCATTTCTATGCGGGCGATTTTCGATAATGGTCTTATGATTGATGGTAGCCAACTAACCTTAGACATTGACGCAACCAAGAAAAGCCTTGAATCAAGCACCCAAGAAGCTTTTGCATTGGCACTAAGCATCAGTTACCCAACGAAAGAAACAATCAAACCGCTACTGCAACAAGCGCACCAAAAAGCAATGGCGCTGTCCATCGGAGCAGCAGTTCCAACAAAAGAAACCATCGCTGACCTAATCCGTAAAGCAAATGCTGAAATGACAAGTCTAAATAGTGCTGTTGAGAAGGCTAAGCCAAAAACAGCATAACCTTTCCTTGTTCTATTAATTTTTTAAAGGAGTTAGGTTTTTTTAGCCAAGGCATTTTCTAAGCTTAGCTGACTCTACAAGTGATTTTCTTGCCTCGGAGTCTTCTTTTTGCAGAAATGACAATAGGAAGTTGTTGCTAAAGTTTTCATGTCTTCGCTGGTCAATACCTTTTGGTCCCAGCTTAATGTTGAGGCACTTTTCGACTGTTTTGAGGTCTTCTTTGGTGTTTGATAAGGCTTCCTTTAGTTTCTCCTCAGTCATACCTGCTCTTTTTGCTACATTGTGGCTCATTTCCATCAGCATGTCAATATTGTTCCAAGAGACAAATTCGCCCGCTACTTTCAAGTCGTCTTCCATTTTTAGGTAATGCTTCTGCAACAGAGACCATTGTTTGCTGTTCAATGCGGTTAGGGCTTTCATGCCAATGAATTCTGGAGGCATACCTGCACTATAGAGGGCGGCAGAGAACGCGATGGCTCTGGGTAAGCATACCCCTGCAACGCATCTGCTGTAGCCGAAGAGTCCAATGTGCAGTTTGCGTGCTCTTCTCTGGGGCACGTAGGCGGCGATGCTGTTTATGAGGGGCGCTATGGCTTCGATTTCTTTTTCATATTGCACTCTGAATTTTTCCATTATTCCTACGAGTTGTTGTTCTTCTTCGTGGTCTATGAGTGTTGGTTGACCGTTGGGTAGTCTGCGGTTTAGGTTTTGTATGCATTCTTGAACTTTTTCCGTGGGATAATCATAACGGAAGGCTGACTGAATCGTTACAGTGGATAGCCCTTTGTATTCTTCTATGAAGTTGTCGATGTTTTCTGGTGAGAGGTGTCCTCTGAAGGGTTTTGAGCCTGCGCCGATGATGGGGTAAATTGTCACGTTGCTCTCTTTTTCTGTGTTTTTGAGTTTGCTGAGGGCAATTTTAGATAAGAGGACGGCGCAGACTAAGCCGTAGTTTAAGGCTGGGTCAGACCTTGCGATGAACACTCTCAGATGTTTCGGTTTAACGGCTTTAATGTAGGGGTTGATGATTTTATCTATTTGTAGTACGCTGTCAAAATCTTCCATTAGCGGGATTATCGATATGGTTCTCGGCTTAAATGTGCCTAACCAATCCTTTATTTTCGTGTTATCATGCAGTGTCAGCTCTTCGTCGCCAACGATGGCTTTTTTGTAGTAGTTAAGAAGCATAATGAGGTCTTTAGCTTCTGTAGAGAAGGGCAAAATTACCTCGAAAATGGGCGCAACTTCCCTTTTGTAAACCAGAGTCGCCACATCGTAGGCGATGGGAATGTTTTGGAGCGTTTCAACAAGGAACTTTTTCTCTGCACCCTCTATTTTGGGGTTTGGAATTCGGTAAGTTAAGTAAACGTCTTCTCCGATAACGTGTTCTGAAAAGAAATCCCAGTACTTCTGCAGTAGCTTTCTTACTACTCGGGTGTCAACGTCTTTGCCTTCGGCATCCCACATGACTTCTTGGCAGCCAAGCGTCTTGTAGGCGTAGAAGGCTTCATAGACCTCTACGTTGCCGTCGATTATTTCGTCTTCGCTCCACTCTGGAGCATTGGCATTATCAGGATGCTGGGTTGACATAGTTTTTGGGATTTTAACGTGCTCATGGATTCGGCTCATTCGTTAACCTCAAGCGCATTGTACACTGAAGCTTTGAGAGATAAGAATAGGTCTAACTATCTATATATTTCTAAGAAAAATGGCTAACGGCTCTGAACGGCTAAGGAATTTTTGGAATCTAATCGATGTGCTCGTGCCTGTGTCTGGGATGATATGTCGCGCGCCAGATTCTGCCTGCAACCGCTGAAATCAAAGCGACGACGAGGAACGTTACCGCTGTCCAGAACAGGTCTCCGCCGGTGAGGAACCAAACAAGAATCGCTGCTAATGCTGCGACTGGGAAGGCAAACAGAAAGCCAATGATTATGATTGCGATTAAGCCGATGATTATTAGAATGATTAGTATCCAGAGAAGCGTGGTGGGGTCAGTGGGGATTGCTATCTGTAGCGCCGATAAAAACGACAAAAAATCACCTCTGTCACCATAAAATTAAGTTTCGGGCGATATTTAACAATTTACTAGCTGTGAAAAATGTGGAAATAGAAGTTTTAATTTAGTCGTTGTCTGTAGCTTTCGTAATCTGGTAGCCTGCGCGGGTAATCTTGGCACATAAGCGGAGATGAAATCAAGAAGTCAGCTGAGGCACGGTTGCAAGCAATCGGAATGTTCCACACCACTGCCACTCGCAGAAGCGCTTTAACGTCTGGGTCATGGGGCAAAGGAGCAAGCGGGTCCCAAAAGAAAATCAAGAAGTCGATTGTGCCCTCTGCTATGCGTGCGCCGATTTGCTGGTCTCCACCTAGAGGTCCACTTTCCAGTATGTTAATATCTAAGCCTAATTCCCGCTCTAGAATTTTGCCTGTGGTGCCTGTGGCGTAGAGTTCATGCTTTTTTAGCGTGCCAATGTTGTATTTTGACCACTCCAACATGTCTTGCTTTTTGTTATCATGCGCGATGAGCGCTATTCTTTTCTTTTCTGTCATTAACGTAACTTTTGGCATAGTGTTCCTCCTTGCTTTTAGCGTGATGGGAGTTTGCTTATAATTGTTCCGTTGTCGAACAGGTGGGTTAGCGTTGGGTTTTGGGAATAAAGGTTATGTAGGTAGAGCTATTTAGGGCATAAATAGGGGGAGAAAAAGTACATGGGGTCACTGAAGAGTCTAGCCCAAGGCTTTCTAGTCGCCACTGGACTGGTTTGGGTCTTTAACATCATTGCACTATTCCATGGCGGCGACGCATGGCTAGGACTAATGTACCTGCTTATTCTACTTATCCCAGTGACCAGCATAACCATGCTAAAGCTAAACAACCTCCGACAGAGGGCGATTGACGAAAAAGTGAACTGGAGGAACCTGCTTTTTGCTTTTCAAGGCGTCGCCTTAGCTTTCTGGATGTTTGATATAATCACGACAGTTTATGCGATTGACGTAACGCGCTTGGCTATTGAGATAAATCCGCTGGGTTGGCCACTTGGCATCTTGGGCGCCTTCGCATTTTACGGTCCAACATTGGCGTTCTCGTACGTTTTGCTGTTTAAACTAAAAGAGAATATCTCTTTTTATGCTGCCATACCGCTAACGTTACTGACGCTTGGCATGAGTGTTATGAACTTGGTGGCGGGTGCACAGAACTTTCAAGTATTTGTTGACACTGCAGTGCTTGCGACTGACGCACGTTATGGGTTGTTAGGCTTGATTTTAGCGGTGAATTTAGCCGTGCAGCTGGCTTTGAGGCGAGCAATCCTTTCGCCAAAATACAAAATCGGCAGAGTTTAGTCTTCAGGAGACTCCCTCGTTTCTACAAGCTCGGTTTTCGGCATATGCCTCAGAATCTTTTCTTGGTCAACCTCTGTAATATCATCTCTCTGCGCTTCTTGCCTGTCTTTTTCGCTCATCTTTGCCTTGGGCAATGATGTCACCTCCAAGAAAAAACATCCTACCAAAACATGGGCAAGCACGAATCTTAAGTGTATGTGACTGCGGCTTGGCACCAACAGATGTTCAGCTTGCGCGCTTTGGATTTAGCCTTCATCTTTTTTAAGCAGTTTTGAGAAGAGCGGAAGAACCACAATCATAGAACCGATTACGGCGATTGCAGTTAGCGTTAAGAAGTCGGTGCCTACAATTCCCATCGCCACACCTTCATAAGCAATAATGAACGATAATTCTGCCCTCACTGCAAGTCCGATAGTTGCTGTCCATAATGTTTTACCCTTAAGCCCTGCTAAACGTCCACCTACGAAGCCGCCTGCAAACCTTGCCAGCAGAGCGACTGCGAGAATTAGTAAACCGATGGGGAGAACCGCTAGCATGCCTACTGGGCTAATCACCAAGCCTATACTGGTGAAGAAGACAGCTGCAAAAATTTCTTTCATCATAAACAGCCTGTTGGCAAGTTTTTCACCAATTTTTGCATGCGGAATGATAGCGCCCATTATAAAAGCGCCAGTAACAGCCGCTAATCCTACTTGTGTTGCAACGAAAGCCAGTATTAACCCTAAACCCAGCAGTATAACAAAAATTACCTCGTCAGAGATTACGCGTTGAAATTTCTTAATCATTATTGGGAATATTTTGGTGCCTATGTATATTGAGGAAAAAATAAACATGGTGGCAACTACGCCAACCTCAAGCAAGTTGATTCCTGAAAAGGTGCCCTCTGAGATTACTCCTAACACGATGGTGAGGATTAAGATGCCTTCGATGTCATCAAGTATAACTGCCGTCATCAGAGTAGAGCCTGCTTTTGTATCAACTCTGCCCTCAGCGCTTAAGATGGCGGCTATTACGCTGGTTCCGCTGGGAGCTAAAACTGCGCCCAAAAGAATGGCGGCTTGCCATGACCAACCTAATGCAAGTCCAATTCCATAACCAAAAATTACAGATAGGATTACTCCGATTGTTGTTAGTAGGAATGCTTTGGCGCCTACCTTCCAGAAGGCTGATGCATCAAACTCCACCCCTGTCATGAACAAAATCAGCACCGACCCCAGCACAGCGAGCAAGTTGATAACTGTCAAGTCGGTGACGAGCCCCAGTCCGCCTGGACCGCCGATGAACAGCCCGACTAAGATGGCGCCGATTACTCCAGGGAGCCTGAGTTTTTTGAATAGTTCTGAGCCGAGCGAAGAAGCAACAATTAGTAAGCCGACTTGGAAGAGTATGAAAATTGCTGGGTCAACGCTTGACATATAGTTAAAAGTTTACGTTAACCTATATTTTGCTTCTGTTGTCTTAATTTTACAGTCGTTTGGTCATCACGTAGGCGTCTTCGCCGTCTGAGTAGTAGCCGTTAATTGTTCGGGTGACTTCGAACCCTAAGCCCTTGTAGAGTGCTATGCCTGGCTCGTTGGTGACCCTCACTTCTAAGAAGCATTGTTTAGCCTTGTAATACTGCATGCCTTCCATTGCCTTCTTAATCAGTGCGTGGGCAACGCCTTTGCGTCTGCTCTGTGGCAGAACTGCAATGGAGACTACGTGTCCTTTGCGTATTAAGCCGCCTAAACCGTAGTTTGATAAGCCAACTTCTATTCTGCACATGATGTAGCCAACTATTTTTCCGTTTTCTTCGGCAACAATGAAGGTTTCTGGAAAACGCTGATGCAAATCGATAAAGAAGAAGTCCGTGTAGTTTTCTGGTAGACAGACGCGGTTGATTTGCATAACGCTTTGTAGGTCGTCGGGGACGAATTTGCGTAGATTGTAGGTTTGTTGCATCATTTCGCCTTGCTTACCAAGTTTCACCGTTCAGACTTAAAGTTTACGCTTTATATTCCATCAACCACCAAAAGGTCATGAAAAGTAAGTTTTTCTTTAAGTTTGGGTTTCTTCGGGCGCCTTAAATATCGGTAGCGTGTAGCTGCCCTGCGGCATAGCCCAAACTCTTGCAGCTGAACCTGCAATCTTGAACGCTTCGGCAAGCGCGTCGTTTACGGCGCGTGCGGTTTTTAGTTTGAATATGCTGGTTGCATAGTAGTCTGGCATGGAAGAAACCAGAATTATCTGGTGATTCTGTAGTGCTTTTAGCAGGTAGTACGCTTTGTGTCCGCCCATGACAAAGTTGCGCTTAATTTCTCGTTCGACGTTTTTGAGGTCGCCTAGTCTTGTCATCCAGTCGTAGAACACTTGGTGACCGTGCCCATCACGGCACTCCGCGACTAGAATGATGACTCCTCCGCGCTTAACTGCATCCAACGAGTTGTCCAATGCTTTGTAGGCTTGGTAGAGGTTTATGTCTGCTGGGTGTCCGCCTGCGCTTACTACGACTATGTCTGCTCGGCGGTCAATTGTGACGCGGTACATTTCGTCGACGAGTTTAACCGCTTCCATGAAAGCTGCTTCCAAGTCGCCAGCGAACGCCTTGACGATTTCGCCTTGTTTGTTTTCGACCACGTTGACGATGAAGTTGACTTTGGCAAGTTTTGCTGCTTCAGTCATGTCCACGTGCACGGGGTTGCCTTCTAAAATGCCTGTTCTGGCGTTTGCTTGCAGGAGCATGGCGTGGTTGTGTTTTATGGTTTCTTCACCGCACACTGCTGGCATGACACTTTTTCTGCCTCCGCCGTACCCCGCATAATAGTGATAGCCAACATCGCCGAGGAGCACTTTCACGTCTGCCTCAGCGAAAACTCGGTTCACAAACACCTTGTTGCCATGGGTTTTGGTTGTGCCCACGTAAACCATATCGTTGCCAGTGCAACAGTGGCTGATAGTTTTTACCCGTTTGAGTGCTTCTTGCCCGAGGAGTTCTTCCGCCTCTTGGGGCGTAACTGCCCGATGCGTTCCACAACCAAAAATAACGGTGATGTTTTCGTCTTTTACGCCTGCACTGTTTAGTTCAGCCAGAACTGGGAGTAGCATCTTCTCGCTTGGGGCTTTGCGAGTAGCATCATCTACTACGATGGCAACTTTGCTCTCAGGCGTGACCATCTCGCTTAAACGCTTAGAATTGATGGGTTCTTTTAAGGCTCGCTCTACTTCCGCTTTTGGATCTGGTGCCCCTTGATGCTCTTTAGGCTCGATGGTTCCAAGCAGGTTTCGGGCTGGAACACGCACGCATACATCGGTTTTTCCGTAGGGAAGCCAAACATCAACCATGCCAAGTCACGTTTTTAATTTAGATGTACTCGGTGTAAGAAACTATTAAGCCTTATCAAACAAATTAAGCCCGCAACAAAATCAAGAAAAATTAAAACTGAAAACTTGACATTGTTGTTTCAACACTAACATGATTCTTGGGTTTCTTCAACAAAGAAAAGGGAAAATGGAAAGTGAAGTTTTTTGCTTCACTCTATGGTCGTTTTCTAAGAGCCAGCAGAATCAATGCGCCGATGACTATTATCACAACTATTATTGCGATTCCCATACCAAGCACGTACATTTGAGTAGGTTCCAAACTAATCTCTGGAGGTGGCGACGCTGTTGGTGCAACAGTGGCTGCGTGGAAGTGTGCTTCAGCGCTTGATGGGTAGTATGATTCTGAACCTGCAAAAGTAGTGATTACAGTGAAGTCTCCAGGTATGTCAGGCGTCCATGTGAAAGCAAAGGTGCCGCTGCCGTCGCTTATTATTGTGCCGATGTTTCGGTAGTTGCCGTTGGAGTCTATGACGTCAATTGTGATTGGAACACCAGTAACGTTTGCTGGGCAAGGCTTCTGCATATAGACGTATTCCATCCAACCGTTCATGCTTGCATCAGATACGCATGGCAGACCATTGGGGAAGTTTGACAATACCGCATCTTGCTGAGAACCAGCGGAAATGTCAGTTATAGTACCGCTGATGGTTATTGGAGTTGCGGTTGTCACGCCAACGCTAGGTGCATTGACATTTAATTTACTTGGTCCCTTGCCGATAACATAGATTTGGTTGTCGTAATAGTTGTAGTATGCCAAATAGCCTTCAGCCTGAATCATAGTCGACGTGCCTGGGCCTCCGCTTTGACCAGCCCACCCCAGTAGAGTCCAGATCTCCTCGCCTGTAGTTGCGTTAATACAGTAAACTTTTTCGCCCTTATAGAGTGGATAGTTAGGTGAGTGCTCGTTATTGAAAGCATAGACTTTCCCGTCTGAAATGGCACCGATAAAGATTGGATAATAGCCCCATGCTGTTTCAATACCGCTATACGTGTTGTTGTATAACCACAGGATTTTTCCAGTCTTTCCATCATAACAAACTATTTCTCCGCCATAGCCTTGGGTGTAAAGATTGCCATACGCTGGCCAGCCTATTGGGCCAGCTCCTAAGCCACTGCCAAAGTATGAATATGCACGCTTGTTTCCCGTTAATGGTCCCCACAGTAGATTGCCGTTGTCCAAGTTGTATCCTAACCATGACATTGTCTCCATGTCTCTCATAAAGAAGACACGATTCACAGTATCTATCGGTGCTAATGAAAACGACCTAGTAACGTCGCCTGTTGGAGCTGTGTAATTTTTAATCCACAATAGTTGCCCTCTAGATTCGGGCTTGTCGCTTATCGCCCATATAGTATAGGGATCTGGTGTGCCAGCGCCATATGCAATAAAAGCGTTAAATGTAGAACTTGTTCCCAGTATGATATCACCTGGAATTGCACCAACTATGATAGGTGCTGAGAGCCCTGATAAATCAGCTGTTATTGTTACGTTCCATGAATATGCATTGCTCATGTTAACTGATTTTCCGTTAGGTCTCCATTGAAAAGCGTTTGTTCCTGTTCCTCCTCCTGGGTCAACCAGCTCTAATCCGACGTTTTGGCGTGTGTTGTTCCATAAAGCAAGCCACCCTGAACGCGCGGTTCTATTATAGTTTAGTACATAACGTATGTATTCGCCCTTCGGAGTGTAATATAGTACACTTTGTTCCTGGTCGCCAGTCCGACCTGTAAAGATGGGTGCGTTGGTTTCATTAAATAGCCATTTTCCAGTGAATGCATCGTAGGCACTCCAAATGCGCACTCCTGCTTCGGTGGAAAGTGCCCAAAGTATGCCGCCGACGACGCCGTGTTGGTTTTGTGATTCATAATCAAAGAGCTGCCCAAATGCGGGCACAAGAATTGTGTTTGGCGCACCAGTCGAAGTATTTCCAGTAGTGTATGCGATGTCGTCCCTATGCCACATCACTTTGCCCGTTCTCAAGTCTAAACAAGTGTATCCGCCGCCAGTGTTTGAGTGACCTAGAGGTTCAGCATAGTATAGCCTTCCAAACATTATCATTGCGTTGGTGAATCTGCCCTCATACGAACCGCCTGAATAAAAGCCTACGTCTGGACCTATGCCTGGAATGTCGCCGGTTCCTCCAACAATTCCTCCAGTCTCTATTGGACGTGTCCACATTATGTGCGGACTATTGGGGGCTGTGCCGTATTTCTGCCAAAGATTCGCGTACCCGCCGATATGGCTTCCTCCTAGCCAGTTGGATGCGATAGTTGCCCAAGCACTGTTTTGTCCTTCAATTGGTCGTGTCCAGTACTCCGTTGGAAGCGGTGTGTCAGGAATTTTCGGTATCTGTTCTTCCTGTACTGTGAGGTATTCTGTTGCGGTGCTGCCTAGAAATGTATCGTTTACCCACTGGTCTCCGCCTCTTGCCAACAAGTCAGGCAGGTTGGCGGGCAATCCAGTAGGACCAGTAAGAGACATCACTTGTCCAGGGTAATTAAGGAAGAATCTGTATTCGCCTACTTGGTTAGGCGTGTAGGTAGTATAAGCTACTCCTGTTGGGTCAGAATAAAATGGTCCAAGCGTTTCATTGGCGTCGTCAGGCTTGGTGATCGTGATTGTCATGTCGCGCCATCGGTCACCTCCGAGACCTGTTGCTGTGGGAGGATTGGGTGAAACCCAAAACACTACGATTACTTGTTGCCCTACGCCAACAGGGTTGGGTGATAGCGCAATATATGCATAAGTGTGTACAGTCCGCGGAGGAGTATGCGCATTAGCAGGAATCAGCATGATTGAAGCTGCCATCGAAAGCATGAGCAGAATAATAGTTGCGATTGCTACGCTCTTATTTCTAGTTATAAGCATTTTCTTTTCTCCCAAATTATAAAGGCTCAAAGAGTAAAATATCAAAAGAATAATACTCTAAAAACCCATTTTTAATTGGGTCGGTTTCACTATAAATAACTTTTGGTAGCGGTAAGCTCAACAAGAAATATGGTGCTAACGCACTATTTTTTCGTTCTTTTGTTTAACACATTATTTCAGTTAGAATTGAAATGTTGGCTGAATTCAGGAAACTTCCATATCCTTCTGTTAGCTTGTGCAATATGATGATTTGGCACGGATTAAAAAGGTTAAGATAGCTCGTGCAACGGATATATCCCTTCGCTGGAACACGCACGCATGCGTCGGTTTTTCCGTAGGGAAGCTAAACATCAACCGTGCTAAGTCACGTTGCAGTTTAGATGTACTCGGTGCAAGAAACTGTTAAGCCTTATCAAACAAATATCGAATTGATTGTAATTTTAGCTTTAAGCGCTTTGATGATTTACGCAACCAGCCGATAACCCAAACGCCTACAACTTGCTAGGTCTTTTCGGTTTACGTCTACAAACCAACTGTTGCGCGCTCAACACGGGAATGGCCTGAATTGAACTTTGCGAATTAGAACTTGTTTTTTCAGGCAGCACGTAAATCCAAACTCGCCTTGCTTCATTTTTCTCCACTAAAGCACTAATTTCAGTCACGGCTAAGCCTCACAGCACATGTATTTGCTGTTCACGGAATAACACTTCCTAACATTCACATATACACAAAAATGACATGCGACCGCAAAAAAGCACGTGCCCGTAACCAAGAAACCATCAAAAACAACAAATCCCAAAACAAAACATGGCAAAAACAAATCAATAAACCCAAACTGCCGAACATATATATGTCGATAATAAAAAAACTTATTAATAATTTACAAACGTAACAAAACCATGCGTAAAAAACCCAAAAAAATCCCCACTCTCTTTATGTTGCCGCTTGCAGCGGCGCTATTCCTGATTGGCTGGATAATGTCCTATACAGGCGCAAACAAAGCGGAACGCAAAACAAAGCAAATTCAGGTGCAAAACAATAAACTTTACATCGGTGTTCTCCTCCCCGAGCAGCAAGAATTAAGACAAGCTGCAAAAGCGGGCTCCTAAAAAACAAAACTAATGCTCAAGCAGGCTGCGTAGCAACAAAAACTAGAATTAAAAATCAAAAAATAGAAATCGGTATACGAGATTAAGCCGAGTAAACAAACGGCTTGCTTCTTGGGGCAAAATTACAATTAAATTTCACGCAACTTTTGCTCTTTTCGCTGAGCATGCCGAGTACTTGCTGTTGCATTTCCATGAATTCTAATCCTTTCTCCGTGGGTTTATACACCATGCGTCCCTCTTCTGATGTAACCTCAATTAGGTCGTGATTCAGCAAAAACTCTAAGTATTCGTTTAGCTGGCTGAAGCTAAGGTTAGCCCTGAACATTATGTGAGTTTTGGAAACGCCTTTCTTGGCAATACCGATTATGTCCATCATTATGACGAGTTTGTCTCGACGTTTTACTTTGTTATCCATCAATTCTAGAGTCATTTTAACCATCTTTTCTAGAGTTAAGTTCTATTATTAAACCCTGCCTCACCTGTTATAAGTCATGCTTCACACATCTTAATATATCGCGAATCGATACAAGCGCCAACCAAATGCCCAGAAAATAGCGTGAAAAACCAAAAGAACCGTAAAAATGGCTCAGAGTCTCCTGTGCATGCAAGGATATAACTTCTATATACTCTTAAATACCCCCGCCCAAACAATTACAAATCGAGAAAGGAGAGAACGCTAACTTCTAGCGCATGCTCCAAAACAAACAAGGAAAGGAAGAAAAATTGAGAAAAATAACTAAAATCAGACGCTCCATTAGAGCAGTCTCACCAGTAATTTCCGTACTACTTATGATTGCAATAGCTGTCATAGCCTCACTCATAGCATACGCGTGGGTTATGGGCTACATTGGCGGCAGAACCGACCAAGCAGGCAACCAAATCCAAATACAAAGTTACAAAGCAGGAACCAACCTGATCTACGTGCAAAACACGGGCCAAGGAACAGTCCATCTCAATCCAACCAGTAGCGTATACATCAACGACGTTTTGAAAAACATAGAAAAGGTTGACGGCGAAGACGTTGATCAAGTTAAGAACTCTAAAGGATACATTCCAATAAACAAGGGACAAACTAGAGAACTCCAAATAAATTACAATATACTGCCAGGTGACAAAATCAAAATAGTGACAGTCGAAGGCACATGGATGGAAGTCACAGGCACAAACCAACCAGGCACATCACAAACAAATCCGACACCAACAGCCTCGCCAAGTCCGTCACCATCAGCATCACCTAGTCCAAGTCCTTCACCGAGTCCAAGCCCAAGTCCATCACCTAGTCCAAGTCCTTCACCTTCACCGACCCCCACACCGGAATATCCATTAACAATAATCATAGACCCTGTCGACAGTGGAACCGTGACCAAGAATCCAAATCAAGCAACATACCTCCTTGGCGCTAATGTCCAGTTAACAGCTAATGCAGCTGAAGGCTGGACTTTTGACCACTGGAGCGGTGATGCTTCTGGTTCAGCAATCACAACAACAATAACCATTGATGCCAACCCAGTCGTTACTGCAACCTTTGTAAGACAAGAATACCAAGTGACTTTCGGTAGTAGTGGTCTTGGAGGCGATGCCACTGGCAACCTTGTCTCTTACTCAGTCTCTGGTGGTGGCCCATCTGGCACATTTGGTGTTGCAGGCGGGTCTATCACGGTCTACAGTGGTGAAACCGTTTCCTACACCTTTGTTGATCCAGTAACAAGCAGTGCAGGCGGCAAACGATACTCAATAAATGGTCCAGTTTCAGGCGCAGTGACTGTAACTTCAACAACTACAATAACACGTAGTTACCAGACTCAATACTATTTGACTGTAACTTCAGCTCACGGCACAGTAGGCGGTCAAGGCTGGTATAACAGTGGAACAACCGCTTACGCAACGCTAAATACTGGAACAGTTTCAGGCGGCACAGGAGTCCAATACGTATTCACTAACTGGGGAACTGACGCTTCAGGCACAAACTACGCCCAAAGCAACGGCATAGCTATGGATGGTCCAAAGACTGCATCTGCAAACTGGAAGACGCAGTGTTACTTGACTGTTACTTCAGCCCATGGTACACCCAGCGGTCAAGGCTGGTATGATAGTGGTGCTACAGCTTATGCATCGCTAGATTCGGGAACCGTTTCAGGCGGTACTGGGGTTCAGTATGTGTTCACTAGTTGGGGTACTGACGCTTCGGGCACAAATTATGCTCAAAGCAGCGGTATAACTATGGATGGTCCAAAGACTGCATTTGCAAACTGGAAGACCCAATACTACATAGCATTCTCTGTTACGGGAAGTGGAACAACTAATGCCACAGGCTGGTACGACGAAGGCGACAACAGAGTGGTCGCAACCGCTAACTCAGGGTACAGTTTCTCATCATGGACATTCAACGGAGCAATCCAAATAACCCCATCGACAGCGTCACCAGCAACAGCGACAATCAACGGCCCAGGAACAATAACAGCAAACTTCATTCAATCAACAGGCAACAAACTGGTGTTTATTAATGGCACAAGCCAAACTCTAGTGGTCTATGAGCCATCAGGAAGAATAAGAATTCAACGCCAAAACTCAGCAGGCACCCCAATAACAAGTGGTACTACCTATGTTTACTTAGCTACATCTTCCAGCGGTGGAAAGTTCTATTCCAACGCAGCATGCACAAACCAAATAACTTCGTGGATAGCAATAAGCTATCCTAACAGCTACATAGATGTCTACTACAGAGACTCAAACACAGGAACACCGACCATAACAGCCACAGCAACAAACTATCGGTCAGTAAGCACAACATTCACAATTAATCCAGCAACACCTGAAGTTAAACTCACCACAGGTTTCGACGGTACACCATGGGATTCCGAATGGAGATCTTGGCCTAATCCACCGTGGAATTACAACACTGAACAATACTATAGTTCACCAAACTCAGCATCATCTGTAAGCAGTAACCAAGGAGCATTCTCAAGCAACAAGGTAGACGCAACAGGCGCAGCATACATAACAGTGTCCTTCTACTTCAGAATAACTGGCACAAATCCAACAAACTTCCAAATACGCTGGGGCGCAACACAAACAGACGACTACAACAGTATAACTTGGAATAATCTAGGCGTAAACCTAGGTGATCGCAATGTCTACGCGGCTAACACATGGCACTACTTCTCAATAAACATCACGGACACATCAGCTTTCACTAGCTACTTCAGATTCCAATTCTTAAGCCAAAGTTTGCCATCAAATGCGCAAGTCTGGGTTGACAACGTACAAATCATAGTCAACAAGTAAACCACACTCTTTTTTTATTTTTCTTGTTTCGCAAAATTAAATAGTCAAAGAATCAATCTCAATATAGTACGAGGAGTAGCTAAATGAACAGTAAAATAACAATGGCAGTCCTCATTTTGGCAATCTTGATGAGTGTACCAACAATTACAGCTCAAAATGCACTTCCTGGGGTAATTGAAGGAGACATATTTGAATACGACTATCATGCGACTTGGAACTCAACTGATCCAAATGCTCAACCAACAGCCAACGTCGCTAAAAAAATGCAGATTCAAAGTTTTCAAATTCAAATAATGAACGTTACGGGAACGATAATTGATGGTCAAATAACAATTAGATACAAAAATGAAACAACAAAAACAGAAACAGGTTACCTTGACATTCAAACGGGTTCAATTCACATGTCCTTCGGGACTCTTATAATCCCAGCGAATCTGACTGTGAATGAGCCAATCTATCCTACCTGGGATCAAGATACCATAAACGAGACGGTTACGAGAACTTATCAAACTGGTAACAGGGAAACAAACAAACGTTTAGTTGAAGTAACATCTGAGTATAGCTGCGAAAAAACTGAAGTTTACTATGACAAAATCAAAGGCATAGTGGTAGACTCATACTATGAAAGCAGGGACATGTATGGGGGGTACACGGAAATCTTTACAGAAACCATCACAAACACGAACTCGGATGTTTGGACTATTCCTGAATTGTCAACGCTTCTAATTCCGCTGTCTCTGTTTGTGGCTACTGCCGCGTTGTTGGTTGCTAAGGCTGCAAAGAAGCGCCGTAACCTCTAACTTTTCTGTTAATTAGGTAGCTTTTTTGTTTAATTTTTCTTAGTTGTGCCTAAAACGATGGGAAACGCCCAGCATATTTGGATGCTATTAGGATATCTATGCAGAAACCTATAGGGGATTAGGTTGCCTCGAACCTGTTTGTTCATAAACGATTATCTCTGTGCGACCCCGACACGCAAAAACCAAACCTCAAAAATTAAGTGCTGATGAGTTTACGTATTTCAGCTATCCGTCTTGGGTTGAGGGAAACTTCTAAACCGTAACTTGTTATTTTGGGCAGGACATAGCCCTTGCGGATAAGTTTGTCTAGCGCCTTTTTTACGTCTCCCCGCAGATGCTTAGGAAAGCCTTTGGGGATGTTGTCCTCGCTTGTATGCTTTTCCCCAATAAGATTATGCTCGTACATCTTTTGAAGAATAGCGATTTCAAGCCTTGTAGCATTCACAAGTCAACCCCTCTATGACTTCTTTGGCAACTTGGTTAGTGCTCACATGCTATTAAGGCATTATGACTAAGAAGTCATCACCTATTGACAAAGAAACATTAATAAGCAATTTAAACAATAATGATAAACATGCCAAAAAAACTTGCAGAACAAAACCCTGCCCCACTAGAAAGACTATTCAACTCATCAACCGCACGCATACTAGACTTCTTCACACTATACACAGAATGGGATTACTCAAAAACAGACATAGCCCAAAACGCAGAAGTCAGCATACGCACAATCATAAGAGCAATCCCCTACCTAGAAAAACACCAACTAATCAAGCGCACCCGAACTGTGGGCAAAGCAGAAATGTACCAAACCAACAAAGACAGCCCAATAATCCAGCACCTGCAAAAAATCAAAAGACTAATCGCGGACATAGACATCGACAAAGAACTAGAAAAACAAGGCTACACTGCAAACCAAAAAACAACCATCAAGCAAACCCAGCCAATATCCGCCTAACAACCGGTGCATTTTATAGGCCATAACGGCAACAAGTAAACAAACCTCAATCGTATAACAAGAAAATAAAAGGCGCAAAACCATGAAAAACCTCTTGAAACAGAAAACGAAAAACGCAAACAAGAGGAGAACCCAAATTTAAATTTTCATATTCAGTCAGTGAATTATTCAGTAAGTGAATCTAAACGCGATTCATCATTCAAACGACAAGAACACTTTGCTTTTGAAATACGATATTGACGATTTTTAGGACAAATTTATTACAAAAACGTCATCGACGACTTTTCAACGTCAAAGCATGCTAAAAAATCCGCCTTTATATAGGGGGATAGGGTCTACTGGCAGAGCAACAGAACTTTCGCGGCGCAGCGTTAAACCGCCTATAAATAAGGGGGCTATAGGAAAAAACCGCAATAGCCCTCTTGGCTTAATTTAGCCATCGCTGCAACTTGCTAGCTTCAAGTTAGTAATGCTTTTATGCATTTGACAGCTTTAGGCTGTTTTGAGCGTGTAAAAACATGAAACTACGAACCATAAAACTAACTCCTGAATTCCTCGTCGAACTCTTAAAAGGCAAAGCCGCCCCTTTCACTTCCAACTTGCCAAATGACGCAGAACTTTTAGATTTAAAACTTGACCTGTTCACAAAACAAGTGCTTGCAGTAGTTCGCAGCGAGAGTTTTGAGGACGTCGCCGAGGGCTTTCCCATTCCAGAATTCACCTTCACCACCAAGAAAAGCATGGCAAAAGAGGTTGCACAGCCTGCGGTGACGGTTGCTCCTGAACCGTTGCCTTTGGTTGCAAAGCAAGCGCCGCCGCCAGCCAGCGATGCCGCTTTGGGTGTTGCTAACGAGTTTAGTCCTGAGCAGCGTAAACTGCTAAGTTTCTCAGTTAGAGACGATTGCGTAGTTATCAAGCCAATGCAGTTTCTCAAGGCAGAATGGGAAGACATCAACGAAGTTGTCAAAAGCATAGGCGGCAGATGGGTAAAAGGCGACATCGTCAGCTACTGGGAAGTGTCGATTTAGCGTTTTCTTCCCTTAAGGAATCGGTTACCGTAAGAAAAATTCATAAGCAAAGACAACAAATTGGTGGTTGGAGTAGCGCTAATGAAGTGGCTCATTGAGGCGCATTTGGAGTTAATCGTGATATAGCATGGTCGGCAAGTCGCCTACACGAAGGAAAACATTTGTGGCAAGAGAAGACTTGCTGAACCGTCTGGGCGAAGTCGCAAAAGAACGCGGCAGCAGCCTCTACGAGTTGGTCAATGAAACCTTTGAATTAGTCATTACTTCTCAAAACTTAGGTTTAAACCTAAAGAAGATTGTGGATTCACGCAAACGTCTGGAAGATGCACGTGCACTAGGCTTCATTCTTGGGTTAGAAAGTCTCTGGTACGAAATGGCTGACTTAGCTTACGAGAAAGGCAAACGCCAAGCCCTCAAAAGCTGGTTTGATGCTGGCGTCTGGTTTGCCACGCGCTACGTTACAGGTAATGGTGATTCTCCTCTCTTAGCGTTTAAAAATGACTTAGCTGGGTTAACATGGAACGTGCCAGAGTTTGTTTTGGAGGATAATTATGATAGAGTGTCGGTTCGCGTCACTAGCCCAAGGTTTACTGAGTCTTACACGATTCTGTTTTCGGCTTTTTTGGAAGGTGCCATGAAAGCGTTTGGTTACAAGATAGATTCTAGGGATGTTTCAAGAGGGGTGATTCGTTTGGAGGCATTAAAGGAGGAAGTTCATGGTTCAACGTAAGGATAAGAAGCTAGTTTATGTTCCTTTTGACCTCCTTGAGGAGGTTGCGAAATCCTCGCGCAGCAGGGGCGTAACGATTAGCAGATTTATTGAGGAATCACTGGAGCAGTCCGTTAGGGTTACTTCTGCTGGTTATGACCTTCATCAGTTGGGCGAGTTCTTTGAAGTTATCTATGCACAGAGGGTTTTAGGCGGCGCTTTTGTGCCTTTAGACGTGCTTACGTTTTTGACTAATGAGGTTTGCAAATCTGGCAAAGAACAGTTGGAGAAGGTGTGGTTTGAGAGCGGCAAGTGGCATGGCAAGTACCTAAAAGAGCGGTTTGCTGACCCAGTTTTGGCGCTTAAGAGTTTTCTTGAGGCAAGCCGTTGGGATTTGAGCGAAGTTGAGGTCCGAAAAGACGGTGCTAAGGCAAGGGTGAGGTGTGTTTCCACTGTGCTCAAAGAGGATGCGACGCAGGCGCTTGCACGGTTTGTTGAAGGCGTCATGAACGGTATTGGTTATCAGACTGAGAAAAGTGAAGTCTTAAAGGGCATGTTGATTATTGATTTTAAGCTCTAATTTTCTGTCGAACAGGTCGACAGTTTGGAGCTTTTTGAGCAGTTTTCTTGAAAAAAGAAGCTTATTTTGGGCTTTAAATGTGTACTGACCCTTACACGTGTAATGAAACGTGTACACATCACTTGTTGGGCTAGGGCTTGTTTACAGTAGATATAAGTACTAAGTCGACTATAGTTCAAGCGCTAAAAAGCAAATAATAAAGTAAATGAAAAATTCGATAAAATACGAGGAAATTAAAAATGAATACCCTAACAACCCAAAACAAGAAAAAACTTTTCGCAACATTAACCCTGACAATTCTAGTACTATCAGCAGTTCTGGCAGCAATTCCACTAGCAAGCGCAGCTCCAGGAATAACAACACCAGCGTCAGGTGATCCTTTTAACGTTGGTGACGAAGTTACAGTTTCAGGCGGTGGCGCAGCTCCTGGTACCTATGTCGAGGTTTTCTGGGAGAATACTAACCCAGCGAATCTGTTGGCTGCAGATTATGCCGATGGAGCTGGTGATTACGAAATTGATGTGACAATCCCGCTTGCTCCCGCAGGCACTCACTACCTAATTGTTAGAGACCCAACTGGTACGGCATCCGTAGACATCGAAGTTGAACCAAAGATAACATTGAGTCCAACGACAGGCATCCCTGGTGATGTAGTCACTGTTACAGGTACTGGCTTCTCAGGCTCAGCTACCCTTGCAAACAGAGTCATAACAATCACCTTTGATGGCGACACAATGACTCTCACTCCAAGCCCCACAAGAAGTAACACATCCGGTTATTTCACATGCACTTTTGAGGTCCCTGACCTCGCTTATGGTACATATGATGTAATCGCAGATGACGCTGACGCAGCTGTAGACCCTGCAGACGCCGCTCCATTTACAATCGGCGCTACCATAGCGCTATCACCAACCTCAGGTCCAGCAGGAGCAGTTGTTACAGTCTCTGGTAGAGGCTTCACTAAAGTAGCAGGCACTGGACTGACATTCACAATAGGTGCAACTCCAGTTGTTGAAGTTACTCCCATAGTAACTTTGGCAGACGGAACATTCACCGGGTCAATCATCATTCCATCACTTACTGCTGGCCCACAAACTGTTTCAGCAAATGACGGTACATATACCGCCACAGCTACCTACACAATATCTACTGGAGCAGTAACAACAATTACTTTAACTCCAACCACTGGTCCACAAGGCTTCACAGTTACAATTAGTGGTGTACGCTTTACCGCAATTGCAGGCGAGGTCGTAACAGTAACATTCGGCGCAATTACAGTTGGATCATTCGTGACTACCGCTTCAGGCTCTTTCTCTGGAACATTTGTGGTTCCAAACCTGCCGACAGGTTCATACACAGTAACAGCCACTGACGAGAATGCACTAGTAGCTACTAAGCCTTTCACAGTAACAAACATCTTCGTTGGATTAACACCTAGCTCAGGTCCAACAGGCACAGTAGTTACAGTTGCAGCTTATGGATTCACCGCTGGTCATCCCGCTAGAATATCGATCTCAAACATAAACTTCACCGGCTTCACAACCACAGACTTGCTTGCAGGTACAGTAACATTCATTATTCCACAAGTAACCGCAGGCGCAAAGACAGTAACAATCACAGACCTCACTAGTAGCGAATACACTACAGCAACCTTTACCGTAACAGCAGCAGCAACAGCAACTCTCAGCCCAGCAGCGCAAGCAAAAGGATACGACGTAGTCTTGACAATCACAAACTTCCCAGCTGGCGCAGACTTTACAGCAACGCTCAGCGGAGCAAACAGTTTCGAAGAATTAATCTTCGATGATACAACTAATTCCACTGGAGCTTTCGTGGACACATTCACCGTTGATACTGCATGGGCTATAGGCTCCTACACAATGACAATAGTCACAGACGATTCAACCTTCACACTCACATTGCCCTTCGCAATCGTAACACCAGTCATAAACATTAACACAGCAGCAACAACATACAACCAAGGCGACACACTCTCCTTCATTGCAACAAGCAATCTGGTAATCACAGGCACTGTTACAATATATGACCCAAGCGCACGCCCCTACGATATATTGGTCATCGCGATTACTACACCATACGGAATCAACTTCATATGTCCTCAACGCTTAACACAATCACCACTATCAAGTGATGCTGAAATCGGCAACTGGACATGGGAAGCAAACTTCGGCGATGTTACAGCTAACGGCGTATTCGAAGTCGAACCAAAGCCATTACCAGAACAAGGTCCACAAGGTGAAACAGGTCCAGCCGGTCCAGCCGGTCCAGCAGGTGCTACAGGTCCAGCCGGTCCAGCAGGTGCTACAGGTCCAGCCGGTCCACAAGGTCCAGCAGGCGCTACAGGTGCACAAGGTCCAAAAGGTGACACTGGTGCAACTGGTGCACAAGGTCCAGCCGGTCCAGCAGGCGCAGACGGTAAAGACGCAGAATTTGTGGGTGGTCCATCAATGCCAGTTGCTTCACTAGCATTGGCAGTTGTTGCACTCATAATTGGTCTGTTAGCAGCATTTGTTGCTTTCACTCTCCGCAAAAAAATAGCAGTCTAAAAAACCAAAACAACTTCCCTTCCTTTTTTATTTTTTGTAAACTAAAAATCTTTTCTTTAGGTAACTCCCAAAAACCACAGACTCATTACTCCTAAAAACTCGAAAAACAATCCCTATTTTGCAAGGCAACCAAACATATTTGAATCCTAGCAGTCAACCTACGCAGAAAACCTATAGAAGAGTCTGTTTTTTCGAGTATATTTGTATCCTGATAGTTTCTATGTCAAAACCTCAACGGGTAGGTTTAGCTGTTTTTTAAAGCTAACCCTTCGTTATCTTTTTTGAAGTACAATTATCTTGTCGCTTTCAAGATTTAGGAAGTCTTTGTCTTTGGTTATGAGAGTCTGATTGCTTGTCGCTGCAATTCCAGCAATCATAATGCCTAACTCGTTTATCAGTGTACCCCTTTCCTTGAGTTTCTTGTATATTTTGACTGTCTCATCTAAAGCATCGGTTCCAAAATCAAGAATTACAAACCTGTTTAAGAGGTCTGTGATGTAGTTGATGTACGATTCTGGGGCGCCCCTGAGCATTTCATATTGAGTAATTATCGTAGTTGAGACTCGCTCTTTTTCTTGATACGACGCTATGAGGTCTAGGGCATATTTTTTCTTTCGTGATACATCAACCATTACTGAAGTGTCCAATATGACCATGGGGGCTCACGCAAAAGAAGCAGATTTTCGGGCGGATGCACTCTTTCGACCTTTTTCAGATGTAGCCAGTATTGCGTCTGCGGCTTCGTCGCTTAGGGGTTCGTTAGCATCCAAAAAGGTAAGTATGCTTTTTGGGTCGCCTTTGTTTGTGCATTCGGAGATGAGAGTTTTTAGGAGTTCGGTGAAGGATTTGCCGTTTTTCATTCGAGAGAGGTCTTCGTAGACTTCGTCGGATATTGAGATGATTTTTACCATTTGAATCCCTGATTAATATATGTATATATACATGTATATAATGATGGCGGTGGCACTAACAATCAGAAAAATAACCTCAAAATTTTTGCTTCAAAAGAGGGAGGGACAGGGCTCCTCCAATCTCAATTACCTTAGACCCTCCGAAAAAAATAATTCTCTTTTGAAAGATACCCCCAACGTATTTGCATCCTTGAATGCCAAAATTGTCTATAGGGTTGGGTTTTGGGTTAGTTTTCATATTAGTGGGTATGTAGTTGGCGTCAGGTCGGTACATTGAAACGCTGGCACGTTGGCAAGTGGCTGTACGCAATTTCGGGTAGCTTACCATCCTGTTTGGCGTCTATTAGGAGCCTATTTGTATTCTATTAGGAATTCTATGCAGAAACTATAGAGGGGTAGGTGAAATCTGCGCCCTGCACCGTTATGGAGCAAGCATATTTGGAGCCTATTAGAGGTTCTATGCACAAACCTATAGGGGGTAGGTGTTTTCTGCGTCTGCACAGTTGCAGCGCGGGCATATTTGGATTCTAATATTCAACCTATGCAGTAAACCTAAAGGGGTCTATCGTGTTGGCGCATTTTCAAGCCAAAAGCATGTTGACTTTACTGCGACCATATGCTACTACGACCATTACGGAGCTATTGCCCTTTAGGAATGGTCGTGGTAAAAAACGCTAAGGATGCGCTCGACAGCTCCTTGATGGTCGTAGTAAAACCGCCCAGTGTTGCGGGTATGTTTGTGCAAGCGCATTTCAATAATCAGCCATTTTTAATCGCCATTTTAAGTCACAAAATTGTTTATAGGGGCGGGTTCAGGCTTGGCTTGGGTGACGGGCGAAAGAAAAAAACCCTACGGGCCATGCTAGTGCCCAAACTGCATTATGCCAATCAATTGCAAACACAAAGAAAAAAGCCCTTTTAATAGGGGGATAGGTCTACCTGCAAAGCAACAAAACTTTCCCCAATATAAACATCATAATTTTTATTTGCGCTTAAGACGCAGAACCACCAAGACCACAAGAATCGCCAACGCTACCAAGACGCACACAACCAACAAATAGAATGCGTTTGAACCGTTTTCTATTGGCGGAGTTGTGGTTTGCTTCGGCGTCTGCGTAGGCGCCGCAGTCGCAGTCGGTGTTGGTGTCGGCGAAGGCGTTGCTGTCGGCTGAACAGTTGGCACTGGCGTCGGTGTCGCTGACGGCGTTGGAGACGGCGATGGCTCAACACCTAATACCACAACGTTCTTAACCGTGCTGTTTACGCTTCCAAAGGCATTACTAACCGTCAAATTCACATTAAAACTGCCGCTCACAAAAAAAGTATGAACAGCATACGACACATTAAACTTTGCCTGAGTCCCATCGCCAAAATCCCAAGCATACTCAACTAAACCGTCAAGTTGCCCAAAAACAACAAAATTCACAATATCACCAGCATGAACAGTAGAAGGAGACCAAGAAAAATCGACCCCTACAAAGCCCAAAGCCGCCAAAACAGCTGCATAAGCATCAACCAAACCAAAACCATAGTAAATATCTCTATCTTTGCCATCAATAGGTTGCAAATCAACAGCCGTTTCTTGCAAAATCTGCCGAACCTCAACATTACTCAAACTCGGATTCTTCGCCCACACCAATGCAGCAACACCCGAAACAAAAGCCGCGGACATAGAAGTCCCATTACCAACTCCAAGACCATTATTCAAATAAGTGGAATAAATATTCACACCAGGCGCAGCAAGCTCAACCTGCGACCCAACACTAGAAAATGATGCCCTAACATTATTCTCATCAGTAGCCGAAACAGCTATAACCTCATCATACTTAGCAGGAAACGCAATTTGACTATTACCAGTGTTCCCAGCCGAACCAACAAGCAAAATTCCACTGTTATACGCCGCTCGAACAGCGCTAAGCAAAGGAGGAAAATCATTCAAACTCCAACTCATCGAAATTATATCCATACTATTATTCACTGCCCACTCAATACCCAAAATAGCACGCGACAAACTCCCATCACCATTACTATCAATAATTTTCACAGCATAAATCTCAGCATCAGGAGCCACACCAACAACACCAATAGAATTCGACTTAGCCGCAATTATCCCAGCAACCATCGTACCATGACCAAAATCATCCCTCGGATCAGCATCATTATTAACAAAATCATACCCACCATAAACAGTCAAATCATCATGCGGACCAACACCCGAATCCAAAACGGCAACTTTCACTCCGCTACCCGTACTTTGCGCCCAAGCTTGAGGCGCATTAACACGCTCAACCCCCCACGGCATTATCTGAGCGTCTGCTTCTATTTTGTTGTCGGTTTGAATGTAAGCTATCTCGGGATTTTTGCTTAACGTTCCAACGGCTGTCTTGGGCAAAGAAGCGTGCACCGCTGGAATAATAGAGTAAACATCGTGGATTTCGCCACCGCTTTTCTCTATCAACTCAAGGTCTGGCTGATTTGTGAAACCAATGATAACATCAACAAGATTAGCTAAACCAACGGGAACGACGGTAATAGCAAGCGAACTTAAGAGAACTGTCAAAACCAGAACTGCTGCAATAATATTTCGATGCGCCATCCAAGTTCCCAGACAGACACACAAGACTATGTATTAATAAAAAGTTTTGCCAATTCTTTCCCAAACAACCAAAAGCTGAATAGAGAACGAAAATTCTTTAAATCAGATAAAACTATTCAAACCAGAGGAGAATACAACCATATGGAAAGAACAGATAAACCGCTGACCAGAGATGCACTTGTCTCAATGCAAGTAATCGATGCACAAGGACGCTTAATAGGAAAAGTAAAAGACGTTGCCTTCGCAGTTGGCAAAATGGGCATCTCACTAACAGTGGAAAATAAGGAGGGCGAAATCCAAAACATCGGCTGGGAAGAAGTTCAAGCCGCCTCAGACTTCATAATCCTAAAGCCACAGCAAACAGCACAGAGCACATACCAACCACAGCAACAGCAAACTGCCCAAACCGCGACGCAACAAAGCAGTCAACCGCTTTGTCCAACATGCAACAGGCCGTTGACGTGGATTCCACAATACCAGCGATGGTACTGCTATAACGACAAAAAATACGTTTAGCCCCAACTTCATTTTTACCCAATTTTTATCGTCTTACAGCTTATATTTAAGCAACATGGATAGGTCAACACGCAGTTTGGCGCAATATGTTTGTCATAATTGTTTTTTTCGTGACAAAAACACGTAGCTGAACGATTGCAGTTGAAGGTTTTTAGTTAACTAATGCATGTTTAACGTTGAAAACACTTGTTTGTTCTTGGTTTTTTGGCAATGAAAGTTTTTGTGTAATACATGCAGTATAAGCGGTAAGGATGAATATTTGATGAAGGTTGAGGAAGCTAAAGTTCAAGCTAAAAGTCTGCATGAACTTGGTGATTGCAGTAAAGATTTTGGTTGCTCAATAAAAAATACTGCTCAGAGCGCAGGTTCAGCTAGAAAGCTGTGGCGCGAAGGCAACAAATCTAATCTCATCAAGCTTGGCGCAGCCATTTTCGTTTTCCCAGAACCAACACCCGTATGCGAAATCATAGGTGCAGGCGTCATGGCTGCTGGGGTCATACAACAAGGCATAAAAAACCACGGAATATACGCTGAAGACATCACCAAAACGCTCAAAAGAACTATGCGGGAACTGCAAGAAACAAAAAACTGCTTCAAACCATAACAAAAAACGCAGTCATCCTCACCCAACATAACTTCTCATTCAAGACGCTTATGAGCAATAATGAGAAATTTTGTTGCTCTGCCTTAGAGCCCATCCCCCTATTAAAGGACGTAAATCCCTTTTTCTATATTGTTGCCTTGCTACGTATATAGGGTTCTGGGTTCAATTTACTACGTACATTCTAGCATTCCAATCTGCTTGTATTGTACGTAGTAAAGCCTTCGATGTACGTGGTGAAAAAGAGCAGAAAAATGAGCTAACGCATGCACAAGTTGGCAATCCGCGAAAGCAACAGATAAAGCGATATAAGGACAAAAACAAATAATGACAGCACCAGAAGGGAGCCGCAAATGGGTAGCGTAAAAGACTTAGAAGTAATCCAGAAACCAACCCAAACCACCATGGGTATTGGCAGATTCCACTTTTCTGACCGCTACAGCGTTTTTGACTGGGGTGAAATGCCTGACCACATTGACGCTAAAGGCGCGGCACTGTGTCTTATGGGTGCTTACTGCTTTGAACAACTAGAGCAGTTAGGAGTTAGAACTCACTATAGAGGCTTAGTGGACTCAAACGGAAAAGCGGTTAGAGTTGCAGAACTAAAGCAGCCCTCCAGCATCATGGAAGTGGCTCTGGTTAACGTTTACAAACCAAAAACAAGCGTGGTCAATAGCAAAATAATCTACGACTACAGTGCATACACACCTGCCCTCAAAAATTGTCTCATTCCACTTGAAATCATCTACCGCAACGGTTTGCCCGAAGGCTCCTCAGTCTTTAAACGGCTACAACAAGGCAAAGTGACCCTGAAAGACCTTGGTTTAGACCACCAGCCAAAGCCAGGCGAACAGTTAGCCAAACCTATATTTGATGTTAGCACAAAGCTTGAGGAAACTGACCGCTATGTTACTTGGGCGGAAGCGCAGAGAATCGCTGGTTTATCAGAACAAGAATTGTCTGATATTAAGGCTGTGTTGTTAAAAGCTGATGAAACCATAACTGAGGTTGCCTCGAAAGCTGGCTTAAAAAATGAGGATGGCAAAATAGAGTTAGCCTTTGACGAGCAAAGGAGACTCATGGTCGTGGATGTGGTGGGAACGCTTGACGAGTGCAGGTTCACATACGAGGGTGTGCATGTCAGCAAAGAAGTTGCAAGGCAGTTTTACAAGAAAACAAGCTGGTATGACCACGTTGAGCAAGCCAAGAAAGAGGCGGAATCCCAAGGTATTCAGGACTGGAAAGCACTCTCCAAATCACAGCCTCCAAAACTTGACCCTAAACTTAAAAGAATAATCAGCCAAATGTACATGGCAACCGCAAACGAAATGGCAAGCAAGCGCATGTTTGACTCACCCAAGCTTGCTACTGTTGTTAAAGAATATACGCAATATATGAGTGAATCGGCATGATGAACGATAAAATAAAACAAGTAATCAGCAACTACGACCAAAAGAACATCCGAATAGGCGTCTTAGGCAGTCACAGTGCTTTGGAAATTGCTTCAGGCGCCAAACAGGAAGGCTTAGAAACCGTAGTTGTATGCCAAAGGGGCAGAGACAAAACCTACACAAAATACTACAAAAGTGTCTTTGACCACGTTTTAATGCTCGACAAGTTCTCTCAGATAACAAACCAAGAAAACGTCAAAAAACTCACCGACTTAAACACTGTTTTTGTTCCTAACCGTTCCTTCTCCGTTTACGCTGGCTACGAAGCCATAGAACAACAATTCGCCGTGCCCATTCTTGGCAACCGCGCCATGCTACGCACAGAAGAGCGCAACACGCCAAGAAACCAACTGTACCTACTCCAGAAAGCTGGCATCGCAACGCCTAAAACTTTCAAGTCCGCCCAAGATATCGACCGCTTAACTATAGTGAAAGTTGCAGAGAAAGAACGTGCCATAGAACGCGCCTTCTTTTATCCCTCAAACCCCAGCGAATTCAACAAGATGGCTAGCGAGCGTATTGCAAAGGGCATAATAACCCAAGAAGCCCTCGACCAAGCCCTAATAGAAGAGTATGTTATTGGCGCAAAGTTTAATGCTAACCTCTTCTGGTCACCTCTCACAGACGAAATCGACCTGCTCGGTTTTGACAGGCGAATCCAAACTGACCTTGACGGCGTCTTAGATTTGCCCGCGCAAGAGCAATTAGAACTGAAAATCGCCTCACAAAATATTGAAATCGGGCACATGGGCGCCACAATGCGGGAGAGCCAAATCGAAAAAATCTTTGATGCAGCAGAAAAATTTGTTGCTACATGCAAAAAAGAGTATCCGCCTGGGATGATTGGTTTGTTCGCGTTGCAGGGAGCAGTAACGAAAGATTTGGAATTCTACGTGTTTGATGTTAGCCCGCGTGTGCCAGGGTGCCCTTGCGTTGAGCCCACTTCACCCTACATGAAATACAAGTACGGCTTCGAAGTAGGTCCAGGCAGACGAGTCGCCATGGAGATTAAGCGCGCGGTTGCGGAAGGTAGACTTGCAGAAGTGGTCACATGATTGAAAGCCAAGACATTGCCAAAATCTTAGAGAAATATGACACAAGTAAGTTGGCAGTTGGCACTTTAGGCTCGCACAGTTCGCTAAACATTTTCAAAGGCGCCAAAGAAGAGGGCTTTCGCACCGTTTGTATCTGTAAAGAAAAAGACGTCATCATGTACCAAAAGTACCCACTCGTTGACGAGTTAATCATTGTTAAAGACTTCACGGAGCTTCTCAACGAGCAGTTGCAGGAGAGACTACGCAAACTAAACGTTGTCCTCATTCCACACGGCTCATTCACCGCCTACCTTAGCACAAAAGAGTTAACTGACAGCCTCTTTGTGCCAATGATGGGCAACCGCAAACTGCTCCACTGGGAAGCCAACCGCAAAAGCCAAGAAGAATGGCTAAGACAAGCAGGACTCCGACTGCCAGCCACCTTCAAGTCACCAGACGACATCGACAGACTAATTATCGCTAAACTGCAGGGTGCAAAAGGCGGCAGAGGCTACTTCCTTGCCAACTCGCCGAAGGGCTTCTACAAGAAAGCCAACGAAATGATAAAACGCGGCTTGCTCACCAAACAGGACATTGATAAAGTGCACCTGCAAGAATACGCGCTTGGCGTGAACGTTTACCCAAGCTACTTCAGCTCAACCATAAACGACGATGTAGAGCTACTGGCAATGGACAGACGATACGAATCAGCCGTGGACTCAATCGGCAAAATTCCAGCAAGCGAGCAACTCGAAATCGACATTATCCCTACGTACACTGTGGTAGGCAACTTCCCAATTGTGCTTCGAGAATCCCTGTTGCCCGAGATGATGCGCATGGGTGACAACGTCCAAAAGAAAGCCAAAGAACTCGCTCCCCCAGGCATCATCGGACCATTCTGTCTCGAAACCGTAATAACAGACGACCTGAGAATCTTTACGTTTGAAATTTCTGCACGAATCGTTGCAGGCACGAACGTTGGAATCGGCACGTCACCTTATGCTTACTTGCGGTACGGCGAGAACATGTACATGGGCAGACGCATAGCAGTGGAAATTAAGCATGCAATTAAGCAGAAAAGGCTACATGATGTTGTAGCTTAAAAACATTTTTTATACAGTTTTTATAATGCAGATATGTCAGTGATTTCTACTGCGGTTATTTTGCCTTTTTTGTCATAGTGAATTATTGCTTTTCCGTCTTCTGTAGGTTCTCCTTCGGTTACTTCAGTAGTTTTGAATCGTATGTAGAGGTCACCAACATTCTCATCGAAGTCTAGCGTTATCACTCTTCTAGGTAACTTTACGTTGTATTTTGCTTCCATACGCTCCAGTACTTCTCGCGCATCGATTTCTAGGAGAGTTTTAATTTTCTGAATGTTCTGTACCTCCTTGTTTTTCTTGTGGTACTTGTATAGTATGCGGTTCTTATAGCCTTCATCTTCTATACTGTAAATGACTACAAGAAAATCCGAAACATCACCCACTCGCCTTAGAGCATGAAAGGCACCAGTTGGGTCAACATACACCTCGTCAGGGTGAGCAACAGTATCCAAAATTAACGCAACAGCGTTTTTAAGCTCTGGATGCCTCAGAACAATGTGTCGCCACCGCTTCTGTCTTAATGCAACATTTGTTCCATCGAAAGCAACAGTACTCATGAAAAGCATCTTTAAATGTCTAGATATTTAAGCTAAACCAAGAAATCAAGCGTAAAACTGAAGCAGAGCCTCAAAGTTGCTTCGGGTTCTATTTTTCTTGTAATTTTTCAATGCATTCACTAACTCTTGTTTGTTTCTCACTCCAAGGATTTGAGCTATAGATTTAGCCGTATTGCTGTTGCCTTGGAAGAGGAACTGGCAAACGGATGTAACGTTTGATGCGTTGCGTTGTGTGCTGGCGGTTTCAAAATCCACAATAAACGGCTTACCTGACTTGTCTACGAGAAGGTGCTTGGGCGCTTTGCTGAGTTCGCCGTGGTCTAAGCCTGCTTCGTCTAAGCGCCAGCACTGCTCAAGGATGTCAACTAAAACCCTGCGCACGGCCCCTGAGGTTTTGTGTTTTCCCAGCCAATCCCCAAGTAAGTCACCATCAACAAGCTGTGACAAAAGAAAATTATCGCTGACAGCAACAAATTGTGGACCAACCCCGACCGCGTTGGCTCTTTGCAGCATTTCTGCTTCGTGCTTAAGGTTAACTCTGTCGGCGTCTACCCTGCGTATCTTCAATGCGAACCTTTCACTACGTACATGCGCTACTACGACTATGCCGACATAGCCTTTACCAAGCACGGGAACGTTGAAAGCTGAGGTTTTACCAGAGAATTCTAAAGTTTCTATGCCCAGTGCACGCAGTTCACTGACGCGATTCTGTATCTCCGTTGCTGTTGTCCTTGGGTAACACAAGATAGATGCATAAGGCTCGCTGTCTAGCTGTTCAAGTGGTATTGTCGTGGGAATTTTCACTTATTTAGCCTCAGCAAGTCTTTTAGGTTTAATAGAAACCTTTAGTTCAAACATAAACCTATCCTAAAAGGGTCAAGCAATGCCAAGATTCAAACAGACAACACAAATTCACCAGCTCATGAGCCAAAAAGAGTTAATCCGAAACCTAGGCATAATAGCGCACATTGACCACGGAAAAACCACGCTTGCCGACTCGTTGCTGGCTGGCGCAGGCATGCTGTCGCCTCAAATGGCAGGCTCCGCAAGAGTATTAGACTACCTCTCAGAAGAGCAGAAGCGGAAAATCACAATCAAAACAGCCAACATGTCCCTACTCTACAAAACCCAAAACGGCAACTACATAATAAACCTCGTTGACACGCCGGGGCACGTGGACTTCACAGGCAAAGTCACAAGAGCACTCCGCGTGATCGATGGCGCAGTGGTCGTAGTAGATGCTGTGGAGGAAATTATGGCTCAAACCGAAATCCTAGTCAAGCAAGCTCTCGAGGAACGTGTGCGCCCAGTGCTTTTCATAAACAAAGTTGACCGCCTAATCACCGAACTGCAGCTAAGCGAGGCGCAAATCCAAAACAAACTAGACCACATAATCAGCCGCTTCAACGACCTAATAGAACTCTACGCTGAGGAACAATTCAAAGCCCGGTGGAAAATCAGTGCTTCTTTGGGCAATGTGGCTTTCGGCGCGGCCTTGCACGGCTGGGGCTTCACGCTTGGCATGGCGAAAAAGCAAGGCATAAAGTTTTCAGACATCATAAAAGCGTACGCTGCCAAGAAGCAGGAAAAGTTGCAGAAGCCTTTGCCTGTTTACAAAGCAATATTTGAAATGGCAATCAAGCACCTTCCAAATCCCCAGCAAGCGCAGGGTTACCGAATTGAGAAGATTTGGGGTGGAAGCGTTGGTTCCAATGTTGGTAAGGCTCTGGTTGAATGCAGAGATGACGCGCCTAAAGTGTTGTTTGTGACCTGCGTACGTACCGACTTAAACGGTGACACCATAGCCACAGGGCGAGTCTTCTCAGGCACCATAAAAGAAGGCGACAAACTACACCTCATGAACGCTGCCGCTGAAACTGAAGTTATAGATGTTGCTCTTGAGATGGGCTTGTTTAGGGAAGACGTCAGCGATGTTTCGGCTGGCAACTTGGCATCCGCAACTTTGGCTGGAACCGTTAAGGTAGGCGAGACGCTTGTTGATTTGGAGCACCAAGAGAAGATGGTGCCTTTTGAGGGTATCCGTTATGTTTCTGAGCCTGTGGTGACTGTGGCTGTTGAGCCAAAAAACCCCAAAGACATTCCCGCCTTACTAAAGGGGCTTGAGAGGCTTGCAGGCGAAGACCCAAACCTCAAGCTGACTATTGATAAGGAAACTGGCGAATACCTCTTGAGCGGCATGGGCGAGTTGCACTTAGAGATAGCCGTCAACGAACTCAAACGCGAACGCAATGTTGAGGTTGCGATTTCTTCGCCAAGAGTTCTCTACATGGAAAGCATACAGAAAAGCGGCATAGTAGCCTTGGCGAAAAGCCCAAACAAGCAGAACAGTTTCTGGGTGCAAGTGGAACCTAACGCAGAGAAACCAGCAAAAGCCGAAAAGGGCAAAACTCTCAGGGTTGACGAGCACCACAACACACTTGTGGATTGTAACGGAAAAGCGAGGTCGGTTTCCGCGGAAGTTTTAGATGCAATCTTGAGCGGGTTTGAGTTTGCTTGCAAAGCAGGACCCTTATGCAGTGAGCCAGTGCAGCGGGTGCGGGTGAACTTGGTTGATTTCCAACTTGGCAATGAGGTTGACGGTTCAGAGGTCATGCGTGGAATCGGCAAAGCAGTCTTTGGCAGTTTTCTAACAGCTGAGCCCGTCTTGCTTGAACCCATCTACAAAATAATCGTTACCGTTGCCTCAGAGCTTGCAAGCGAATCCACACGGATACTGACCACAAGGCGGGGCAAAGTTACCTCATATGAACAGAAAGGGCTTCTTACCTGCATCAGCGGCAGCATCCCGGTTTCAGAAACCTTTGGCTTCGCTAAGGAAATTCGCTCAGCAACTTCGGGAAAGGCAATCTGGCAAACATTCTTTGATCACTGGGAAAAAATACCTAAAAAACTAGAAACGCAAACAATCAGTGAGTTGCGTCAGCGGAAAGGGCTTGCGTCAGAGGTGCCTAAGCCAGACAGGTTTCTGGAGCAATAGTGCCATGCGGCTTGAAGTTGCATTTGACTTGGATTTTTCGCTGTGTTGTGGGCAAGTGTTTAGGTGGCGCAAGGTTGGCGAGTGGTGGTATGGCGTTGTCGGCGAACGTGTCTTTAAGGTTCGGCAGAACGGTGCTGAATTGGATTTTGAGAATGTTGACGAGCACTTTGTGCGGTTCTATTTCGGTTTGGACGATGATTTAGCGCAAATCAGCACGTGCATCGCAAAAGACGACACCATCCGACTGGCGTTGCGCAAGTTTGAGGGTTTGCGGATTGTTCGCCAAGACCCTTGGGAATGCCTAATCAGCTTTATCTGCGCCACTTACAAGAGCATAGCCGCCATCGAACTGATGCTGCAAAAGCTTTCGGTAAAGTTTGGCGAAAAACGGGTGTTTGCCGGGTTGGAATTTTACACTTTTCCCTCAGTGGAGCGCTTGGCGTTTGCGAGTGAGCGTGGAATGCGTGAGTGTGGTTTAGGTTACAGGGCAAAGTACGTGCAGGCAACAGCCAAAAAGATACATGAAGAGAAAATAAATCTGGAAAGCTTAAAGTCCCTGCCCTATATGGAAGCCAGGAAAACGCTTCTCGGGTTCGCTGGGGTCGGCTTGAAAGTGGCGGATTGCGTGTTGCTGTTTTCGCTTGAGAAGTTGGAGGCTTTCCCAGTGGATGTGTGGGTTAAACGGGTAATTTTGAACCATTACTGCGACCATTTCCCGGAGGCGCTGGTTAAGAGAATGGGAAGCCACGACTCCTTAACGAACAGTGAGTACGAGAAAATCGGTGCTTTCGCAAGAAGCTACTTTGGGCGTTACGCTGGGTACGCCCAAGAATACCTCTACCATTACGAGAGAACGCAACGTTAAAATCCTTTCAAACAGCAATCGCCTAACTGCCATTTTGGTTATTGCAAATGCAATTTAGGTCTTTTTTAGGCTTTTTCGTTGTTTTCTAGGCTCTAAGTCACATTTTCCTTGGTATTCTGCTTAACTTGTTTGGTTCCAATAGTAAATTTGCGAGTACTTTCCAGCAACTGGGAACGCTGAGTCATCAATGATTATGTCCAGCCTCTGCCCGTGCCTCACCAGTGCATCTTGCAGTCGGGGCCAGAACTGCTGATACTCCGCTGTCGGTTTCCACAATCCCCAAACAGTGTCGTTTATATCTCTCAAACCCCACCCGCAATTTTCGGGCAAAACAAACGCGGCTTCAGCTTTCACTCCTCCATGAGCTACAAAGGGGTTTTGCACCACTTCATTCCAGAAACGCTCAAGAGCCCTGAAATGTTCCTCCTGTAATGTACCATAAGGCCCAGTCATGTTCTCAGCGTAGTTGAAGACGACCACATACTCTGCGCCGCATTCGTATGAGAGGCGCATTTGGTCATAAATTTCTTGCTCACTTGCTAGGTATGGCTCTTGAGTATACTTCCACGTTATAATCGTGCCCCAACTCTTGTTTTGCAAGTTTGCTGCGCCGCGCACAAGGGCGATGTCTTGTGTTGTGCTGTGGTTCCAGCCTAACTGAGCAAGCACCACATCGTAACCTGATAGATAGTCGAACCAGTAAAGGCCATAGTCAGATGTGATTAAAGTGTAATTGAGTGGTCTAAGTTTGTCTAGCTCTGATTTGCCTTCTTCAACAAACCTTTTGGTTACTTCATCGTAGGTTTGAAAGGGGCGCGCATTCCACAATTCCTCGTAGGTGTACTCTAAGGTAGATTTGTCTTCAACTACCACAGTAACCGGCTCTCCATATTCCCATATTGTAATATTAGAATCGTCTGTGGCATGGGACGGTTTCATTTGTTGAGTTGTAACTGTAATTGTTCCGTTCACAAAGTAGGTTATCGTTACAGCTGTTGGATTTCCATTATCGTATGACTGTGTACCACTTACCATGATTGTTCCATCTGGGTCATAAGTCGTCCAAGTTCCGTTTTTATTTACTTGAAGACCGCCAGAAGCATATTTGGTAATGATGGTATCGGGTTGCTTGTCATGGAAGTTTCTGTTACTGTCAAGCATTTTTCCGCCTAGTTCGTCACCAAAATATATGCCTAAGAAACTGTTGTTCCAGTGGCCATCATAGGTATCCATCCACAACTTTATTGTCCACATACTGTCTGTTCCAAAATAGATGATGAAGCTCATTCCCGCGTTCACTGCGTAGTCGCCGACTTCGTTGATGGCAGAAGGATAAATTAGTAGCTGTCCTGATTGTAACACGAAAAGATTAGTGTAGCCTTTCACTTTATCAATAAGCAATTTCGCTTCGGCTACTGAGTTTCCGCAGTAAGTGACGCCCACATAGAACGGTTCTTTCTTAGTGCTTGAGGAGGCAGTGTAGTTGATGGCAGTGATTAATCCAACCAACAAAATGAACACCACAACCGCTGAAAGCACCACAACCCGCTTCACCAGTCGCATCTCCAAGAGATTTTTACTCAGCATCCCACGGGGTGGCTTATTAAATTTTGCCAAAATCGCACACCGCGTGCTCTCATGGTTTCTGGTCAGTTCGTTTGGTTCCAATAGTAAACTTGCTTGTACCTATCGCCAATTGGGTAGGCTGAATCGTCATAAATAATGTCTAATCTTTCCCCGTAAGTTGCCAATGCTTCTTCTATCTTAGTCCAGAGATGCCGGTACTCCTCTGGTGGCTGCCACAAACCCCAAACAGTGTCATCTGGTTTTCTCATGCCCCAGCCATAGTTCTTGGGCAAAACGAAAGCTGCCTCAGCCTTGGCTTCTCCACGCGTCACGTTTGGATTCTGAACATCCTCGTTCCAAAACCGCTCAAGCGCTTGAAAATGCTCCTCCTGCAGTGTGCCCTCGAAACCTTGCATGTCCTCTGCATAGTTAAAGATTGCAACGTATTTAGCACCGCTCCTGTAAGCCATGCGCATCTGCTCATAGATTTCCTGCCCGCTCGCCAAATAGGGTGCCTGTGTATACTTCCAAGTTATTATGACACCCCAAGTTTTACCCTGCATGTCTGCCGCTCCCCGAACAAGAGCAATGTCTTTAGTTACGCTGTGGTTCCAGCCAAGTTGAGCTAGAACAACATCATAGCTTGATAGGTAATCAAACCAGTAGAGCACATAATCAGATGTAAAAGTTTTGACCGTTTGATTATTTGGTACTACCCGATACATTTCATCCAAACTGTCGATGAATCTTTCTGCTGCTTCATCATAGCTTTTGATAGGTCGCGCACTCCATAATTCCTCGTACGTATAAGGTAGACTCGAAGCATCCTCCACTATCTTTGAGGAACCACTGCCTGCTTCTTGGTGAGTCAAAAATGTGATTGTTCCGTTAGAGTAGTATGTTGTTATGTTATAATTTTCAGAATAAACCGTAGGGTACCCTGACCTAGCTACTATTGTTCCATCGCCCTTGTAAGTAACATTGGTATTCTTGTCTATCATATAGTCTAAGATGCTGCCATCAGCAATTTTTAAAAATGAACTCTTAGTTTGCGAATCATAGAAGCGCATTTCATTGTCCAGCATTTTTCCTCCCCTCTCATCAGCAAAGTAAACCCCCAAAAAATGCTCACCCCAACGCTCATCATAACTCGAAAGCCAACTCAACATCCACCCTCCACTGTTCCCCCCAAAAAAAGTGATAAAATCCAAACCAGATTCCACAGCATAATCTCCTATTTCATAAATTGCGGCTGTATCGTTCTGCAAAGTTCCAGATTGCAGGATGAACAGGTTAGTGTAATTCTTGACTTTGTCGATTAACTGTTTGGCTTCGGCGGTTGTGTTTCCGCAGTAAGTAACGCCAACATAGAACTTGCCATCATCAATAACCGCATGCGTTGGCGGTGCATGGCTAACTATGAAGACTGCCGTTAACACAGTTAACACTAAAACCACTACGACTACGGCAAGCAGTAATGTACGTTTCAATTTGCCACTAGCTATTCCAGTTTACTTTCGATTGATTTCTCTCAAACGTTTATTACCTTTTCCCAAATCGAACCTTTTGAGCTCTAAAATTTTTGCGAGTAACTTAAAAGTAGAATGAAACGCGGAAAATGTTTAAATCTCGTCAGAAACAGCAATACTAAAAGAGAAACAAAACACGGGCCCGTAGCTCAGCCAGGTCAGAGCGCCAGGCTCATAACCTGTTGGTCGCCGGTCCGAATCCGGCCGGGCCCACTTTTTCCAAGTTATGACTTTTTCCATTTTTTCCATGGGCGCGGGATGAAGGCTGGAACGTTGCGTTTGTATTCTAGGAATTCTTCGCCGAACTGCTCTTCCATTTCTTTATCCTCTCTTTTTGCCAATTTCCAGTAGAGGACTGCTAGAATCGGCCATAAAATCAGGGTTATCACTGTGAGGTACATAACGTTCAAGCCCAAGGTGATAATGAGGAAACCCACGTATTGAGGGTTACGTATGTAACTGTAGAGTCCTGTAGTGACGAGTCTGCCTTCGCGTCTGGCTTTATGCACTGCTCTCCAGCCATAAATGATTAAGAGTATGCCTATGCCCATGATTATTTTTGATGCTGGGAAAATGTATGAATTAAAGAAGCGGTAGAATGGCTCCTCGCCAAAGACACCTGTTAATAGGAACTCTAAGGAGAAAATGTTGTCTTTACCTACAACAGTTGCGAACATGTACATAGTGAGTGGAATGCCATACATCTCAACAAAAAGCGCAACTACGAAAGCAATGTAGACGCTGCTTGGTAGCCGTGAGAGCTTCTTCTTAAACGGAATGAAAGCGATAAAGAGCCCCAGAAAAACCACGTTCAGAGCGATTAGAATCCATTTTTCAGTTGTGCCCCATTGTGCATCGGTGAGGGTGAGGAAGTAGAGCGGAACAGCAATTAGTATGACTAAGACTATGAATAGAACAACTTCTTTTATTACGTGTTTTGTTATCTGCACTTCTTTACTCCCAAAACTGTCTTTTAATAAAAAATGGGCGTATTCAAATATAAAATTTGCCTAAATTCAGAAGAATAATGACGGATTTCCGTAAAGAGCTGTTTTGGACAAATTTTATAATAACAATAAAGAATCTTATTATAGTAAGATAGGTTGATGAGTTTGATTAGGAAATCACTTGTAGCAATGATGCTGGCAATATTAACAACCAGCATGTTAATGTTTGCATTCAACATCCAACCCGTGAAGTCCACCGACACCATGATTCTTATTGCAACCGACGGCTCAATTGACCCTCCAACAGCGCCGATTCAACGAGACGGCAACAACTACAAGTTCACCGCTAATATTAACAGCCAAATCGTTGTGAGGGCAAACAACATTGTGGTGGATGGAAGCGGTTACACTCTCAAGGGCTCAGGGAGCGGAAACGGGGTTTATTTGCTTGGCGTTGAAGGCGTCACAATCCAAAACGTCCATGTTGAAGGTTTCACAGCGGGCATTTACCTTGAAGGCTCGTCAGGTAACACCGTTACTGGAAACACCGTAACAAGCAATGCCTATGACGCCATTCGCCTACAAGATTCTTCCAACAACAAAATCACAAAAAACACCATAACAAACAACTACCACAGCATCCGCCTCCACGGCTCATCCCAAAATACTATCACAGAGAACATTCTAAATGATGATTACCACGGCATCTTCCTCCACGGCTCTTACGGCAACACTATCCAAAAAAACACACTAACAAACCTGCGCCTGCGAGGCATCGAACTCTACAGTTCCTCAGACTTCAACATGATTTCAGATAACACTTTAATTAACGCGTTCAGAGGCGTCTGGCTCTCAGTTTCCTACAACAACACTATTGCAGAAAACACGATAGCAAACAACAGCTACGAAGGCATCGCCTTCTACGGCGCCTACAACAACACCATCTCAGCAAACAACATCGCAAACAACAACTACGACGGCATCTACCTCTACGGCGCCTCAGGAACAAACACAATCATTGGAAACAACCTGACAAACAACTACCACGGCATCCACATCCACGACTCATCCAGTTCAAACATCATCAGCGGCAACACCATAACAAACAGCACCCGAGGCATCCACATACATGAAGGCTCACAACTAAACACTCTCAAAGAAAACACAATCACAAACACCCACGACGGCATTTACCTAGACAGCTCCACACAACTAAACACCGTTACTGCAAACACCATAACAACCAGTAACCGAGCTATCTACATCGACGGTTCGCTAAACAACACCGTTACTGCAAACACCATAACCAAAAATAATCAAGGCATCGCACTGCAAGGCTCAGCAGACTTTAACACTGTTTCAGAAAACACCATAACAGGCAACGATTATGACGGCATCTACCTGTTCCGTTCTTCCCAAAACACCATATCAAGCAATACAATCAAAGAAAACTATCACGGCATAAACATAGACAGCGCAACCAACAACACCATAACCAAAAACACAATAACAAACAATTACTACGACGGTATACACGCTGACGACGCAGCCAACTACAACATCATCTCAGAGAACACCATAGCGAGCAATCGTTATGACGGCATCTACATGTACGACGACTCAAACTTCAACCTCATCACAAAAAACACCATAACACGCAACGGCAATGACGGCATCTACATCTACTGCTCACAAAACAACACAATCTCACAAAACACTATAACCCAAAATTACAAAGGCGTCTTTTTCTGGAACATGTCAGCAAACACAATTTCCGAAAACACCATAGCTGACAACATCTATGACGGCATGTGTGTACACGGCGCGTATAACGATATTTTTGGAAATGTTATAGCCAACAGCGGCTACGACGCCATTGGACTGCACGGCGCCTTCAACATAATCTACGGAAACACTATAACAAACAGCGGCTTTGACGGCATCCACATGTACGATTCACTCTATAACACCGCTTACAGCAACAACCTGATTAACAACACAATCCAAACCCGCCTATCAGACACCACCAGCGCGCTCGATAACGGTTATGTTTCTGGGGGAAACTACTGGGCTGACTATACTGGAGTTGACGAGTTCTCAGGACCAAACCAAGATGAGCCGGGAAGCGACGGCATAGGCGACACGCCATACGTCACTGACGCAAACAACCAAGACAACTACCCGCTTATGGCTCCAATCTACTGGTTTGACGCAGGCACATTAAACGGCACTCGCTACTCTGTTTATGTGGTGAGCAACTCGATGGTTTCAGGCCTGCAAGTTGACCCTGAAAGCTCCAGTCTGCGCCTAACAATAGCTAAAGGTGTAGCGGGCTTCTTTAGAATCGCAATCCCCAAAGCTCTTCTATCTTCGGATAGTTTGACTGTTCAAATCAACGGTGAAACAATCACGCCGAAAATCATACAAGACGACAATAACGTGTGCCTCTACTTTACCAGCACTCAAACAACAGGCACAATTGAAATAAGCGCATCAGCAACAGCAGGCTTTCCCATGTGGGCTTCAGTTTTGATTATCGTAATCGTTTTTGCAGTTGCCATATCAGCCATAGCAATCTACAAACTAAACCTGTCAAAAAAAGCAAACCAATAAGCAACCAGACAATGGCTAACTTGTTTTTCACTGCTTTTACGGATGGTGTTTTGGGTGAGTAATCATAGCTTTAGGCATAAAGTCTTGATAGGGGTAACCGTCGTTGCAGATGACCAGGAAAAGCCGTTTGCTGGATACCTCGAGCTACATTTTAAATCGAAATTAAGAAACTTTATTTGAGTTGACTACCGTTTAAAATGTCAAGATAAAGATGAAACGTGTAGGTTTGCTTTTAATAGCCATAATCTTCATCGCAAGTTTAGCAATCATCTATGCGCAAAGCCTAACTTGGAAAGCAAGTGCTGAGCAGGACGAATTTTACTTCGGAGTCTCGTTTGGTCAAGAAACCGCAGAAGAAGCCAAACGCGAAATCGATAAGGTCAAAAACTACACCAACTTCATCCTCATAAACTCGCATGACGTAACAATAAACCAGACCGCGCTAACTGAAGTGTGTGACTACGCAGCCCAAGCCAACCTGAAATTTGTAGTCTACTTCGATTTCATATCTCGAATTGCTTATCCCTGGCATCAGGCATGGCTTGACAATGCAACGACACGGTGGGGCGACAAATTCTTGGGCGTTCATTTAAGAGATGAACTTGGCGGCAAACAAATTGACGGCGCTAACATGACCGTTACAAACGCGGTTGACTACAGTGATGCCGCAAACCAGTTTATCTCAAACATTGCCTCATACAACAGCACCATAGACGCCAAAGCCAAGAGCATCCCAATGTTCACATCGGATTATGCCCTCTACTGGTGGGTGTACCTGGCTGGCTACGACACCGTTTTTGTGGAGTTAGGCTGGAACCTTAGCTCAACCCAGCAGATAGCGCTCTGCCGAGGCGCAGCAAACATGCAGGGCAAAGACTGGGGCGCCATCATCGTGTGGAAGTATTATGAGCCTCCGTACTTGGCAAGTGCCCAAGAAATCTACGAGGACATGGTTTTAGCTTACAGTGCAGGAGCAAAATACGTTGTTGTATTTAATCATCCAAAGTACCCTGAAGACAACCCGTACGGCATCCTCTCAGAAGAGCATTTTGAAGCTATGCAGCAGTTCTGGAATTACGTCAAAGCTAACCCCCGAATAAACGACGGAAGCGTGAAGGCTGAAGTGGCGCTGGTTTTACCCAAGGATTACGGCTGGGGCATGAGACGCTCAGAATACATAACGCAAGACCACATCTGGGGCATCTGGCCTGAAGACGAAAAAGCACCAGTCATTCTTGAAAACACGAAAATGCTGCTGGATAAGTACGGCTTAAAACTGGACATAATCTATGAAGACAAAGCATTCGATTACAACACAAAATACGCAAAAGTTTACTTTTGGAATAGCACAGTTCCCTAAACACGTTCAAACTCAACTATCTCTTTGATTATATCGTTGACCAACATTACCTTAGCATCGTAAACGTATTCCAGATACTTTAGTCCTTGCTCGTGGTCCTGCTTGGTGAACGCTTCAACGCCGTCACTGGCAACCACTATACGGTAACCACGAAAGAAAGCGTCCGCTGAAGTATGCCTAATACAAATATTAGTATGCAACCCGCCCAGCACCACCGTTTTCGCACCATCGCCCTTGTAGAGACTGCGAAGCAGCGGGTCTAATCCAGTCTCAAAAAAGCCGCTGTAAGTTCGCTTTTCCACGATGTAATCGCTTGTTTTATCTGGCTCCAACTCAGGGATGACTTCGGCGCCCTTGGTGCCTTTGATGGCGTGGCTACCCCATTTCCTTATAACCTCAAAATCTTGAGGGTAATGAGCGTCTATACTATAGATAACCGGCACCTCTTTTTTGCGTGCAGCCACAACCAGACGCTGCAACGGCTCAACGATATTGCCAACTCTCTTGATTTTTAGAGGCCCAGTGAAGAAATCGTTTTGAACATCCACAAGTATGACAGCTGGATTAATCAAAACTATCACTCTCACTAGAAAGGACGCCAGAGATTCTATTTAGCTTTATGTTAAACTGAACAGTTCGCGCTCGTCAACTTTTCAGCACCGCTCTTCGTCACTAAGACAGTGTCTTCGATTCTGACTCCGCCAAAGCCGGGCAGGTAAATCCCAGGCTCAACCGTCACAACGTTACCCGCCTCCAACACGTCTTTACTGTCAGGGCTCAGCACGGGTCCTTCATGAACCTCCAAACCAACACCGTGCCCCAAGTTATGAACGAAATAGTCACAGAACCCAGCCTCCTCAACCACAAGCCTAGCTACTGCGTCAACATCTTTTGCCGCTACACTTGGCTTGATTACCTCGATAGCTTTCTGTTGCGCCCGCTGGATTGTCTGGAACATTCTTGCTTGTTTTTCTGAAGGTTTCCCAGCGATTAATGTTCGGGTAATGTCTGAGCAATAAAACCTGTACTTTGCACCTAAATCAACCACAACAAAATCACCCTCCTCAATGGTTCTCTCTTGAGCGGCGCCGTGTGGGTAGGCGCAACAAAAGCCTGAAGCAACAATCGTGTCAAAAGCTGTGCCGTCTGAGCCTGCCCTGCGCATGGCGTATTCGACTTCGGCAGCAACTTCATTTTCTTTCATGCCTGGACGGATGATTTCAGCAGCGGTTTGCATACCGATATCAGCTAACTTGCAGGCTTGACGAATCAGTTTGATTTCTTGCTCATCCTTAATTTTTCGTAATTCAACGATTAAATTGTTGACGGGTTCGAGCTTTTCTTCTCCACCGACGGCTTTGGCGAGAGCACGCCAGCTTTCAATCGGCAGGGTGTCAACGGCAAGCTTTTTGCATTGGATTTGCTCGGAAATTTTATCAACAAGTTTCTCGCCACGCTTTATGGGTTCAACAGTAAAGTTTTTGACTTCTGCTTTTGCACGCTCATAGTTAGTTGTTGAGACGTAGAGAATGCCCTCGTTTTGTTCAGTGAGTAAGAGTGCTACTGCCTCAGAGAAACCTGAAAAATAGATTATGTTAATCGGATTAAAAATTGCCAAGTTGGATGGTTTGCCCTGTTTTTCAACTGACTGTTTTAGGGCGTTGATGTGTTTCAAGGTTTTTCGCCTATCTGAGAGCAGATTGTTTTGAAGGTTGGTTTAAGTTTTTGCTTTAGGAGTGAGAAAAGGGTGGTAATTTTGGCTGTTTACAGGTGCGTTATGTATAAAAACACAGGTCGATATTAACCGTGATTTTTTAAATGAATCAGCCATTAACTTAATATAGCTTTCAAATGACTAACTACCCATAACAAGCATTGAGGGGACAAAAAAAGCATGTTTGCTTACGCAGGAAAAATTTTGCATGTTAACCTCACAACTGCAGAAACCAAAACAGAGCCATTAACCGAAGAAATGGCAAAAAATTATATCGGCGGAATCGGCTTAGGCATCCGCCTACTTATGGATAACTCAAAACCAGGTACCGATGCCTTCGACCCAGATAACCCATTGATTTACTGCACTGGGCCACTCAGCGGCACCATGGGGCCAACAGCTGGAAACGGCTATGCTGTTGTTTCCAAGTCGCCCTCCACAGGAGGAGTCGGCGAAGCTAAAGCCCACGGATTTTTTGGTCCTGACCTCAAACGCGCAGGATACGATGCAGTAGTAATCAAGGGCAAAGCACCAAAACTATCTTACCTTTGGATTGACGATGACAAGGTTGAAATCCGAAACGCTGAACACCTAAAAAACGCAACCGTTAATGAAACTGACCACAAGATTCGAGATGAACTCGGCGACTTTTACGTCCGTGTTTCAGCCATCGGTGAAGCTGGAGAGAAACTTTGCAGGTTCGCCGCCATCATAAATGACGAGTTCCGTGCTATCGGACGCTCTGGAATGGGCGGAGTCATGGGCTCAAAGAACCTCAAAGCAGTTGCTGTAAGAGGAACCAAAGACGTAAACGTTGCAAACCTCGACGGCTTCAAAGAATACATCAAAATGATTCATGAACGTATGAAGGGTCCAGCAACCAAGAAGTACAAGACCTTGGGCACACCCGAAAACGTACTAGTTCTTAACTCGCTTTCAGCCCTTGCAACAAGAAACTGGACCAACGCAACTTTTGAAGGTGCACAGAAAGTCAGTGGCGAATACCTAAACGAACATTATGTAAAGAAAATCGTGGGTTGCGCAACTTGCGGTATGCGTTGCGACCACATTGCTGTGGTACCAGAAGGACCCTACAAAGGTTCAACTTCACGCTTAGAGTTCGAGTGCCTCTGGAGCATGGGTCCACTCTGCGGTATTGACCGGCTAGACGCAATTATCGAAGCTATGCGCATAGTCAACGAGTACGGCATGGACGGCATCAGCATCGGCGTCGTGGTAGCTTTCGCAATGGACTGCTATGAGCATGGCGTAATCACCAAAGAACAAACCGACGGCATAGACCTCCGCTTCGGAAACGCTGAAGCATTAATCGCCATAATCCACAAAATCGGCAAACGTGAAGGCTGGCTCGGAAACGCCCTAGCTGAAGGTGTCGCAAAAGCCGCAGAAATCATCGGCGGAGACGCCTACAAGTACGCTTGCCACATTAAAGGCTTAGAACTTCCAGGATACGACCTCAGAACCCTAAAGACCGCGGCATTAGGCTTTAGTGTCTCGTTCCGTGGAGCATGCCACCTAAGAAACGGCGCCTACTCCCCAGACGTCAAAGGCAAAGTGAACCGCTTCAAGATTGAACCAGGACGCGGCAAGATGATTACTGACGAGAGCCACATGTACAACATCATCGACTCGCTGATTGTTTGCAAGTTCAGCAGAGGAACATACTACGACGGTTGGAAAGACCTTGCCAACTATTACACGCTTGCAACTGGCATCCCAATTACACCTGAAGAAATGACCCAAAGCGGTGACAGAATCGAAAACCTCGCCAGACTCTTCAACATACGCGAAGGCAAAGGCACAAGAAAATACGACACACTACCATGGAAGATAAAGAACTGCCCAGTACCAGACGAGGGACCAGCAAAAGGCGTCGCCGTAAGCGAAGAAGAATTCCAAATCGGCTTAGATGACTACTACAAAGCACGCGGCTGGACAGTTGACGGAGTGCCCACAGTTGAGAAACTCCAATCACTTGGTCTTGGCGACTTAGCATACATTGCTGAAAACGCAGCTAAAGGAGGCGCCTAAAATGGTACGCCCACAAGACAGAAAATTCGTAACAGCAGACCCAGAAAAATGTATAGGCTGTTGTGTCTGTGAATACGCTTGCAGTATGGTTAACGAAAAAACTTTCAATCCGACTAAATCCCGCATCCGAGCTATGCGCATCGGACCACTAACCAACCTAGCCATCACTTGCAGACACTGCGAAGACCCAGCATGTGTAGCCGCTTGCCCAAGAGATGCATTAAGTCAAGAAGAAAACACCGGCATTATCAGAGTAGACGAAAATGCCTGCAACGGTTGCGGATGGTGCATCAGCGCCTGCCAATTCGGTGCAATGAACATGCATCCAGAAAAGAAAGTCGTATTCACTTGCAACAGTTGCACAGACACCGAGTTCAAAGACGAAGGGCCTCAATGTGTCAAATGGTGCCCAGAAGAAGCACTAACATACGTCACGGCAGAGACATTGGCGCAGAAGTACCGACAGAAAGCTGTCAAGAACCTGTTCCAAACAGCTGAAGAAAAAGCCAAAACAAAATAAAAAATAAAACTTCTAGCGCTTTTTTTATAGCGCTTCTATTTTTAATTTAAGTTCTAAATAGATGTGCTTCTTCAGGCTATGCTTGTTATGAAATGAATCGCTAAGATGTGTCCTTTGTAAGCCATTGGGCAGATAACCATAGTTGAATTTGCAGTGGTTTCATCCTTTTTCTTCCAGGTAACGTTGATAGTAGAAGCGTTGAAATTGTCTGTTGCATTCCAGTAAGCGGTTGCCACTTTTTCTCGACTTTTCTCATCAACATATAAATCCAAAAATCCTGAGGGTTTAGCCCATTCTTGCGGCGATTTGTATCCTAAGAAACTTGCGAATCTTTGGTTGCAGATTTTGTGGTTGTCATCTAAATAGATATAGATAGGTTGCTTTGAAGCATCTAAAATTTCTTTCAGTTGAGTGTACAATCCGTTGACAATTTCTTCGTGATGTTGCCCATCCGTCTTCTGAACACTACTTTTAGACATATAATCAACCTTTCTTTCGTTAAATTTCACAGTAAATAAGTTAAATAACAAAATTGGTGCTTTTAAAGAAATGTGATTGTGGCAAAGCAGTAACAAACAAGAAATCAATGACCTGATTGATCAAAAAGCAACCTAATCAAAAGACTTGTAAGCTACCCACCTGTCATCAAAGACATCGAACGGCTTGTTCTAAAAAATAGTAATATTAACGCAAAGAAAGTTAAGTAGCAGATAAGAGGAAAGTTTGAATGTTACGAATTAGCAAAATCGCAATTTTGGCACTTGCTTTAGTGTTGACGATTGTTGGTGTTTCAGTAGTTGTTGCAGGTTTATTTAACAATTCAACTAAAGCTACCTTTACCTGCAACGCTTGTACTAAGTATGCTTTTGATTTTTCGGTCGGGGTTAATTTGAACGATGGGATGGATAGCTCTGAAGCAACGCTGGTGGCAATTGCACTTTTCGAGCATGAGATGAACGATAAGGAATATGCGGTTAAGGAAACCAAATCTAACAGTGATGGCATTTGGACGGTTTATTTGTTATGGGACGGGAATCACTACTTTAATGTGCATGTTAATGCTACTGCTAGAACGGTTGAGTATGATAGGTGCTACTGAGCGTAGAAAAAAGCAGTTTCTAAGAACAGATAATAAAACTTAAAATTATTGGACTGCTAAATTTAGCCGCCTGTCATGAGCGACATCAAAATAATGTTGTCGCCATTTTTTAGCGGTGTGTTTACGCCTTGAAGCTGATCCATTAAAACGCCGTTTACCATGGTGACGAAGGTTGACTTCATTTCTTTCTTGGCGGGGTCGTAGACTTCTTGGATGAATTGTTTGCCGTAGGTGTTGGCGATTTGGTCGAGCAGTTGCCCTACGGTTGCATTTTCGTTTAGTGTTATGTCTTCTTGGTTTTTGTTTGTGTATGTCTTTACTAGGCTGATGTAGTGCACTTTGATTTGCATGGGTTCTCAAATTATTGATTGCTATGGGCTTCTCATATGTCTTTTCTCTTTACGAAACAGTTTCAACTTGAGTTTTACATTAAGGAATCGTTGTGACTGTTTATACATGACGATGAAACTGAGCGTTCAGGAAAGCCATGGATTCTAAGATAAACATCCCATTAACTTAATATAGCATTCAACTGACTAAATACTCAAAATATTGGAGGAAGAAGGTTGCTCGGTTACGCAGGAAAAATCCTCTATGTTGATTTATCCACAGGCAAGGCAAAAACAGAAAAACTAAGCGATGAAGTCGCCAGAAAATATGTTGGCGGAATCGGCTTAGCCATGAAACTTTACTTATCCAACTCAAAAGCAGGCGTAGACCCGCTAAGCGCTGAAAACCCATTAGTTTTAGCCGTTGGACCATTATCAGGAACAATGTTCCCAACAGGCGGAAACGGACACACTTTCATATCAAAATCACCCGCAACAAACGGTGTCGGCGAAGCAGTAAGCCACGGCACCTTTGGAGCAGAAATAAAACGCGCAGGGTACGATGCCATAGTTTTTACAGGAAAAGCTGACAGACCTGTTTACCTCTGGATTGACGATGACTCAGTCCAGTTACTTGACGCCTCAAATGTTTGGGGCAAATCACCCTCAGAAACCGAGGACACCCTCAAAGACGAACTCGGCGACTACTACATCCGTGTAGCGTCAATCGGTTTAGCAGGCGAGAAACAATCAAAAATCGCCAATATAATTAATGAGAAAACTAGAGCGGCAGGAAGAACTGGTCTTGGCGCTGTTATGGGTAGCAAAAACCTCAAAGCAATCGCGGTGAGAGGAACACAAGACATAACCGTAGCTAAACCAGAAGAATTCATAGAAATGGTCAAGGAATTTCATGAACGCATGAAGGGACCAGCCGCGCAGAAATACCGCACCTTGGGCACACCTGAGAACATCATGATTCAAAACGCTCTGTTCTGTATGCCAACCCGTAACTACAACAACGCCCACTTCGAGAAAGCCGAGAACGTTAGCGGAGAAACCCTAAACGAACGCTACATAGCAAAAATAATCGCTTGCAACTCATGCGCCATGCGGTGCGAACACGAAGCCGTCATCCGCGAAGGACCCTACAAGGGCACGCTAGCACGCATGGAGTACGATAATATTTGGGCGCTTGGACCAAACTGCGGCATAGACAAGCTAGACGCCATAATCAAAGCTGCTGAACTCTGCAACTACTATGGTTTGGACGCCCAGAGCACTGGAGTTACCATCAGTTTCCTAATGGATTGCCACGAAAAAGGTCTACTTACACATGGGCAACTTGAAGGCATCGACCCTCACTTTGGCAATTCAGAAGCACTTATCCAATTAATTGAGAAAATGGGCAAACGTGAAGGCATCGGAGAAACCCTTGCTGACGGCGTCAAGGTTGCAGCGGAAAAAATCGGCAAGAACTCAACTGAGCTTGCACAACACATCAAAGGTTTAGAAGTCACAGGTTATGACCTGCGTTGCCTCAAAACCACCGCGTTAGCAGCCGCTGTTTCTTTCCGTGGAGCAGACCACAACCGAAGCGCCGCATACACCATAGACTTGAAAGGCAAAGTTAACCGCCTCAAAGCCGAAAAAGGACGAGGCAAACTTGTTAAAGAAGCGGAAGATATCTTTGCATTGATTGATTCATTCATTATCTGCAAGAATGCCAAAGGCACCCTTTACAAAGAACTCGCCGACATGGCAAAACTCTACAGCCTAGTTACAGGCGCAGAGGTAACTGCTGAAGAACTCAGCGTTGCTGGCGAACGCATAAACACCTTAGCCAAACTAATCAACCTGCGAGAAGGATTAACACGCGAAGATGACACCCTGCCTTGGAAGGTTATGAATCAACCCATTCCAGATGATGGACCAGTCAAAGGCGCCGTAGTAACTCAAGAGGAACTGGATTTGCTCTTGGACGATTATTACCAAGCCAGAGGCTGGACGCTGGAAGGCGTGCCGACTAAAGCTAAGCTCAACGACTTAGGTCTAGAAGAATATTCAAGTTTAATCAAAGCAAACGAGGCATAAAAGCAATGGTAAAGATTCATGAGAGAAAATTTGTTTCCGCTGACCCCGAAAAATGCGTAGGCTGCCAAATCTGCGAGTACGCTTGCTCATTTACCAAAGAAAAAGCCTTCAACCCGCTCAAATCACGCATCCGCGTAGTCAGAGTTAACCAGTTAGCCAACATGGCAGTAACATGCCGACTCTGCGAAGAACCAGCATGCGTAGCCGCCTGTCCGAGAGATGCTCTAAAGCAAGATGAAGAAACAGGCACCATAATTCTCGATAAGGACAAGTGTAACGGTTGCGGCTGGTGCATTGAAGCTTGCGATTACGGCGCCATGATGTTGCATCCAGAAACAAAAATCGTGTATGTTTGTGACATGTGCAAAGACAAGGCTGATGGTCCTCAATGCGTCAAATGGTGTCCTGAAGAAGCCTTGACGATTGTTACAAGCGATACTTTAGCTCAAAAAGCAAGAATTGGCGCAATCCGCAAACTATTCCAAGAGTCAAAAAAGGAAAAGCAATAGACAAGGGCAGTTTTTCGCCCAAACTTTTAATTTAGCTCTAAAAAGAGTAAAGAAAAAGCAGTAATCCCTTTTTTACATTGTACTCTCAGAATGCTCTTCCATGCAGTGCGCCTCATAATCCTCTCTGGTGTCGTACTCTTGGTTGTCAGCTTTGCATCTGAATTTGCCCCCTGCAGTCCTCTCTGGCTCAGGAATATTCGACCGTTTAGACTCCAAAATCAATCACCTCCAAAAACGCTTTGAAAAACTAATTTTTTATTCGGTAAAAAATTTTTAAATATATGTGACTGTTACCAAACAATCATAAAAAGGCGAAGTTCAAATTACGATAAAATATTTGATACCAATTCTTGTATCTGGCTGCTCGCCATCACAGTTGAGACTAATTTTTTTTCTCCTTCCTCGGTTAAACAGTAAATTCTACCGTTATCGTCTCCCTCACCTTTAATGAGGTTTTTTCTCTCAAGCAGGTAGATTTGGTGATAGATTGTTCCAGGGCTAAATAGGACATCAAATTCTTCATGCAAGTGCCTGAGAATCTGGTAACCACTGCTAAGCGAGTGCTCTTTCAAATATTTTAGAATTAGGATGTCCGCGAAGCTTTTTATTGTTCTAGATTTCAAATCTTCGCAGTGTCGCAGTTTCATTTCATTCACTCTGCCCTGTGACTGTTTGCATTATTACTAGGGTTGATTTATAAGGTGGTGTGTATGTAGCACTACAGTTACACAACCAATGTCGTGTCTGGGCAGCAAGCGACACACCGATAAGCTGGGTAATCTGCTGAAAGGGGAACACCGGGAGATTGTTACCGTCAGTGCTAGTGGTTGAGGACGACGATTTTACACGTGAAACGTTATCCATTATATTAAAGTCAAAAGATTACGATGTTACTACTACATCAAGCGTTGACCAAGCATTAGCTGTTCTTAAAAACAGACGTTTCGATGTCTTGATAATGGCAACTAAACTTTTAGGAAAAGACCATGCGCGTCTGCAATCCTTAGGCGATTTTGCTTCAGACACGATAAAAATTATGATAACAGCTTACCCTTCTAAATTCACTAGTACTCAAGCATTAGCCTTAGGTGCTGACGCTTACATAGTTAAGCCTATTGACCCTGAAGACCTACTAAAAACCATCCGAACAAAACTTGATGAACGCATCAAAGATATAGATTTCACTCTAGAAAATAAGAAATGGTTAAGCGATTCGCTTTCAAAAAAAATTGACCCTGTCGAGTTTAAACACTATCTAGAGCACATGGTAGAGCAACTAATCAGCTTTGGCTTAACAGCTAATCAGGCAAAGGTCTATGTTACGTTGGTAGCGATTGAACCTGCCCCTGCATCGAAAATAGCAGCTGTTTGTGGAATTAGGCGAGAGGAGGTTTACCGTGTCTTACCTGATTTGCTGAAGCTGGGGATAGTTTCAAAAAAAATAGGGAATCCAGTATCTTATTTTGCTATGCCGCCAGAGAATAGCATTGAGATTTTGATGAAAGCAAAACTCAAGAAAGCGACTGAAGAGCTAAACAACTTGGCCAATAAGAGAGACATCTTAGTTACCCACATGAAGCGGTTGGAAGTATCTTCCAGCAAAGAGACAAAGTCAATAGAGAGCATTCAAGATATAGAAAAACTGTTAGAACGATTTAAAAAATCTGCCTCCACGGCAAAAAATAGCATTGATGTTATGGTGCCTATGGGAATCTTGCAGTTTGGTCAGCTTAATATTGGTTACTTGATCTCTGAACTATTTGCGCGAAAAATTCGAGTCCGAATAATCGTCGATAAGACTGCAATTGCGCCCTGCTCTTCTTGGATTAACACCGCTATAAAAAATGACACTTTAAACTTAGATATAGCTAAATTGGTTGATTTACGTTTCATTGATGAAATGCCGTTTCATGTGGTTCTCATTGACGATGCTGAAGTGATTTGGGGAAAGTTTAATGTTAATGAAGATGGCAGTTGCCTTTGGACTAATCTTCCGTATCATGTTCAATTAGTAAAAACAGCGTTTGACGCACTATGGCACAAAAGCACGAGCTTGGAAGAGATAAAAACAAGAGTTTAGCAGCTAAAAAAAGTACAGTAAGCTCAAAAAAACAGTCTTTTCCATCAACGGTGAAAACCAAAAATGAAGACTTTGTAGCAACGGTCGGCATTGAGGCGTTTAACCTCTTGTTTGAAGAAATCGATAGCCCAATTTTGATTATTCAAGATGGAAAAATTGTATTCATAAACAAGAAGGGCTGGGAAAAATTCGGGTATACTAATGACGACACAATAGGTAAAAGGGTTGAACATCTCGTTGCAAAACGAGTAGAAAAATCCTCGCAAGAGTTGACTATTAATGCGTACCCTGAGGTATTATCTGGAAGGTCCATGTCGCATCTTACGATTCCAGTTATTGCTGAAAGCGGCGAGTTAATACCTGTAGAACCAAAAACCGCAATAATAGAATACAATTACAAGCCAGCGCTTCTTGTGGTTGCACGTGATTTAAGGCAAGAAGCATTGCAGCATGAAAAATCTTCAGAAGAGTTGGCAACTACGACTATGCTAGTACATGCTGTAGCTGAAAATCTTAAAAATCCAATGCAATCTGTAAAAAACGCGACGTACTATTTTTCGCAGCAACTAAGGGGCACTCAACAATATCATTATGGAGCTAATCAAGAGTATTATCGTCATTACGATACAGCTACAAAAATACTGGAAATTGTTGATAACGCGATTAATCGGGCAGACAAAGCAGTCAAAACTCTTTTAGAATACACAGATAATAAACCAGTAAAATTGCAACCACTTGACATTAAAGCGTTATTGGAAGATGCTGTAAGTGCAGTTGGCACGACAAAAAACGTCAAGATTGACATGCGCGAAGGTGAGTTGCCTTTAATAAAAGCGGATAGACAGGATGTTGTTTGTGCCTTCAGTAAATTAATAGAGTTCTGTGCTCAATTCAACCGTGAAGGCGGTATTTTAACCGTCTCGGCGGTTGAAAGAGATGAATTTGTTGAAGTCTTCTTCGACTGCTCTGGAATGTTCATATCCCATGAGAGATTTGATAGCGTCTTTAAACCATTTTACATGTTTAATGATATATTTTTGGGGATGGCGCTTCCTATTTGTAAACGGTTTGTTGAAAGAAACGGTGGTACAGTAAAATTGGGTAATATTCAGGAAAAGGAGACAGTGTTTATAGTTAGATTGCCCTGTATCTGTTGATTGTTATTTTTGGCATTGTGTCATGATTTCTTGAGGTATTCTCTGAAGTGGTAGCGTTTTGTCCGCAACGCCTTCGTCTATTGCTGCTTTGGGCATCCCGAATATGGTTGATGTTTCTTCGTCTTGGGCAATTGTTGTTCCGCCTTTTTGTTTTATGGCTCTCAAGCCATTAGCGCCGTCTCTCCCCATACCAGTGAGGATTACCCCCAGAGTTTTTGACCTAAACACTTCTGCAGCTGTTTGCATCATTGGGTCAACAGCTGGACGAACAGCATGTATCGGGGGGTCTGTATTGAGGTGGATGCGTTCTTCTTTTGTTATGGTCATGTGGTAGCCTCCCTGCGCGATAAGTACGCGATTTCTGATTATGTAGTCCCCTTCTTCTGCCTCTTTCACTTCAAACTTGCAGATTCCAGCCAGTCTGTCAGCAAAGCATTTGGTGAAGGTTGGCGGCATATGTTGAACGATTAAGATTGGTGGAATTTCCTGTGGTAACGCAATAAGGATGCTTTCTAATGCTGCAGGTCCTCCTGTTGACGCTCCTATAAGAACTACACTCTTAGTTTTTGACGATATACTGGTGGGTGGAACTGGCTTGATTTTAGGTCTGAGTAGTTTTGCATGTGCTGCGGTTTTGACTTTGCTTATTAGTTCAGTTTGTACTTTAGGTAAATCAATTGAGATTGAACCTGAGGGTTTTAAGACGTAATCTATGGCGCCGTACTCGAGGGCTTTTAATGTTATATCTGCTCCTTCCTTAGTTAAACTGCTTAACATGATAACTGGAGTTGGATGGTCAGTCATGATGTGTCTTAGTGCTGTTAGACCGTCCATTTTCGGCATTGCAACATCCATTGTTATGACGTCTGGGTGAAGCTTGGGTATTGCTTCGAGGGCATCTAAACCATTGCATGAAGTGCCAACAACATTAAGTTGTGGGTCGGTAGCTAGAATGTCGCTTATTATTCTTCGCATGAAAGCTGAATCGTCAACTACGAGCACACGCATATTTGCGCCTCCTGGTAATTAAAAAAAGAAAAGATGGATAGATGATTTTATTGTTGAGTTGTTTGTGTTATTACATCGGTGTTCATCGTCATTTCTACGTTTTCGTCCTCATCAGCGGCGAGCTTCTTGAGGTCTAGGATTACTATTAGTTGTTGACCTTTTTTGCCGATACCTTTGATGAAGTTTGATGATTCATCCATTGATTTTGTGATTGCTGGTGTTTCTTCAATGTCTGATTTTGATAGCATCACTGCGTCTTCTACTGCATCCACCACTATGCCTTTAGCGCTTGATTTGTTTTCAATGATCAACATTCGACTATGTTGGTCGATTTCTTTGGGTGTCATGCCTAGTTTTATCCGCAGATCAACGATGGTGGTCACCTGTCCCCGGCGGTTGGTTACCCCCAAAATATACGGGGGTGCGCCGGGGAAAGGGGAGATTTCACCCACGCGGGTGATTTCTCGGATTTGTTCTATGCTGGCACCGTAGTGCTTGTCGTCGAGTTTGAAGATGATTATTTGTTGTTTTTCAATGTCCTTTGTGCTACTCATTTTTTGTGTCTCCTTGGATGTGGCTATTTAGAGCTTGAATTTGTCGATTTCTTTCTGCAGTTGAGATGCTACTTCAGAGAGTTTGCCTGATGTCTGTGCGAGTTGGTTCATGCTTGCTGCTTGTTGCTCCATCGCTGAGGAGTTTTCTTCGCATGCTGATGCTGATTCTTCAGAGATTGCTGAGACTTCATCGATTGCTTTAACAACTTGTTCCACTGCTAGGACTCCTTGTTCGACACCTTTGCCTACGTCAGTGAGCATTGTGTTGATTTTATCTATGGCCTCTGCAACGCTCTTTGTGCCATCTATTGCTGCTTTAACAGTTGCTGCGCCTTCGGTTGCTTCTACAGTTGATTTTTTGGAGACCTCTAGTGCTTCTTCGCCTTTCTTTTTGACCTGAGACACTGACACTAGCGTTTCGTTTGCTGCGTTACTTGACTGGTCGGAGAGTTCTTTTACTGCATCTGCGACTACTGCAAAACCGCGTCCTGCTTCTCCAGCTCTTGCTGCTTCAATTGCTGCGTTGAGTGCAAGCATTTCGGTTTGAGATGCGACGTCTGTGACCATGTTGGCTAGTTCGCCTATTTTTGCCAGTGAGGCATGCATTGATTCAACTGTTTGGGCTGTGTTCATCATGACATTTTGCATGTTCTCGATGGATGTGCTTGCCTTGCCGCTGTCTTTTTGGATTTGCCGCATGATTTCTGTTGATTGTTCACCGAATTTCATTCCTTCTGCCGCTGTTCCGCCTGTTTGTTGTAAAACGCTCGATAATGTGTTTACGTTCTTGGACACTTCTTGAGCAAGATTCGTCAGTTTTTGTGCGCCTTGAGCTATATTTTGTGTGGCTGTAGTGACTTGTTGCATTCCTGCATTAACTTCTTGAGCTGTAGAACCTACTTCTTGACTCATAGAAGCAACGGTTTCTGCACTGGTTTTGACTTTTGCAACTAAGTCTCTTATTGCCGTGACCATGTTCTTGAATGCGCCTGCGACTTCTCCTATTTCGTCTTTGGTAACTTTTGCCTGCATTGTGTGGCCAAGGTTTCCTTCTGAAATTATTTTCGCGTCTTCAATTAATGCTTTGATAGGATTCTGGAACGAGCGAATAATCAAGTATGCGACTGGTATGCTGATGCTGATTGCGGCTACAGCGAACCCTATGACCATTATGTTGGACATTGCTTGTACTGATGCTGCATTTACTACTGCCTGATTTCGAAGTAGCTCTGCTCCGCCATAGTATTTGTCTGCTTGGTTAGCGTTTCCTAAAACAATATTTCCTGCCTCCGTCATTGCGGCGTCAGCTTCTGCTTTTGCCTGTTCAGCTTCATTATATTTGTAGCCCATAGCTTTGTAGTTTAAAAAGTCCGTCTGCAATGTATTTGCATCAGTGCTTAATTGTCCCATGCCTGAAGTCATGCTTACCAACGTTGCTATCTCTCCCTCTGTTTTGGCTAATGCTGCTATCTCGGCGGCCCATGTTGCTTCTCCTGGATCTTTCATGTAGTATACGCCTAAAGGTCTCATAGCTGCGATTGCGCCTTCGACTACATCGGCTTGCACATAAACCTCACTGCCCATCTCTGCGCCGCTCTTTATGGCGGTCATCAGTGTGTTGAAGCTTTCACCAGCTTTTTTCCACACTGTTAGTGTAGAATCGCATGTTTTCTGTGCTGCGACAAATGCGTCGAATGCGGCTTCGTAATCGGTCAAGCCTTGTTCTACATCCTTAACAAGTGCTATAGTTGCTCCATCGACTGCCATTGTTTTTATTTTAGCACAGAGATCTCTGGCTTCTTTTATTGCTGCTTTAGTTGTGTCTATGTATGCTGCATCGCTTGTTAACATATAGCGCTTTTCTTCACCACGTGCGTCCAAAAGTTTTACCTGAATCTGGTCTGAGTTATCTACTAGTTCTGAAGTGGTAGCTAATTGACCCATGTTTATGTAGCTTATAACTGAAATTAGCGTAGTCAAGATCAGAACTACTGCAAAGCCTATTACAAGTTTTTTACTGATTTTCAAGTTTAATCTCATTTTTTTTCCTCCGGTGTGGGGTGTTTTTTAGCAGTTATTTTGAATGAAAAACTATAATCCCGTGTGTGAGTTGCTCGTTATACAAACCGCTTGGTGTAAGTCGCAGATTGTACAAACAATAAAAGAAGCTAGTTTGCTGGTTTAATGTGTACTCGGCATTGAATATCTAGGGGCTTGAACCGTTTGGCTGGTTCTCCACTAAGCGACTCAGTTTTTCCCATCACGAAGTACCCGCCAGGTCTTAGAACATTAAAAATGTTCATGTGGATGTGTTGCTGGCCTTCTCTTGAGAAATAAATCATGACGTTGCGGCATAATACCAAGTCAAGGTTTTGGTAAGCAAATTGTTTCATTAAGTCGTGAACGCCAAATTTAACAAGTGCTTTCACGGAGTCTTTAACCCTAAACAAGTTGCCCTCTTTGAGGAAATATTTGCTTATCATCCATCTTTCTACGCCCTCCAGATTATTGGCGCCGTAAACGCCTCTGACGGCATCTGCCAAAGTTTCCCTGTCAACGTCGGATGCAAAGATTGTTACTTTACAGTTATACTGACGTTGTTCAATAAGTTTGAGGGCTAACATCGCCAAAGAATACGGTTCCTGTCCGCTTGAGCATCCAGCGCTCCAGATTCTAACAGTTGGTTGGACAAACAGAGTGGGAAAAATGTTCTTTTCGAGAAACGCGTAAACATCTGGGTCTCTAAAGAAAGTTGTATAGTTGATAGCTAGATTTTTAAGTAGTAAATCGAACTCGCCTGGATTTTTATTTAAGTAATTTACGTATTTGCTGTAGGTTAAGGTTCCTGTCTCTTTGAGGCGGATATCAAATCTCCTTCGAACATATTCCTCTCGGTACCCATTACAATTTAGCCCTAACTTATCGTTAACCATCTTTTTTAAGCGCTCAAACGCTGCTTTCTCAAATACATCAGTTGCTGTTACCACCACGGGTGAATCGGCGTTTGTAGTTAACATTTTTACACTTCTTTACATTTTACGGGGCATTTTCAACTAGGACCTTTGATTTCTCTAACAATAGCTTCTCGAGGTCGGGGCTGGGGAAGAACAGCATCATGCATTTTGAGATTTGCGCTGTTGTCGTAAAGGAGATGTCAAAGATTACGGTTCGCTTGTACATCATGGAATTTTTAACTAGAAGTTCGTCCAAAATGGCGTCAAATGCATCTACTATCCTAATTGGTGGTGCCGGAACCAGCGTCATGGATATGAAGTCTGAAATTGCACTAAGAAAAGAACCTACTATAATGTTGGCTAACTCCTCAACTGCTGATGCTTCCAACACAGGGTCTAGGTCATCAACAGATGGTGCCATGGTCATCATGGCGGCAACTTTTCTTGCCTCTTCTGCTTCAAGCATTACCAGTATGTCGCATTCGGGTCCTACTGCAAGCCGAATGTAGAGTGCTGTTGTAGGCATTTCATGCAATCCAAATAGCTTAGGCAAGAGGTGTGCTGGGGCATCGTGGATTCTAGGCACAGTAATAAAGACTTGTTGTTGTAGGATGTCTGATAGAGCAGTTGCAGCGTGTCCAGCTCCTATGCTTGCTAGCTCTGAAAGTATTGCTAAATCTAATGATTCATTTGAGTGACTTGTGTTCCCTATACTTTGGCTTTCTATATGCCCAATTTTATTCTGGATATTAGTTTTCATAGTTGTTTTACTTCTCCGTTTAAGAGGCGGACAATCACCCGTCCTGTGGTAGCGTTAAAAGTGACTTTGCGTCCTTGCGTTCCTGCAACATCCTCTCCTAGTAGAGGTATCTTGTTTAAGCGAAGTGCGTTTTTGACAGCTTCTATGTTTTTTGTGCCGATTGCCAAGCTTTGTTGTCTTATGTTAGGGAACATGTTGGCGCCTCCTGCGATTTTGGCTGACAACACACAATCCGTTCTTGAGTTTTTGATGGCTTTTGTGAGAGCAGGAACCGCTGTGTCAGCGAACTTTGCTGGTAAGTCTTCTTGAGGGAAAACGTCTGCTTGTGGAAGCATTACGTGAGCCATTCCTCCCATTCTGCTTGATGAGTCGTATATGCAAATAGCTATGCAGGAGCCAACGCAGGCGACTAAGTGTACTGGTCTATTGTCAACTTTCATTTCAGCCATATCAACACGAATTTCTTCTAAGTCTTCCTTGTTTGCAACCTGAGCGTCTTCGGTTACACAAACACTTTGCTTGCTTTTTGTTTGAATGGTTGAAAACATTTTTGTGCTTGACAATTTGGTGCTTTCCTTTCGGTTGTCGTTTTAACCGATGTATTTGGCGAGTACTTCTATGACTTTTTGTGGTTGGAAGGGTTTGATTACGAAGTCTTTTGCTCCTGCCTTTAGCGCTTCGGTTATGAGTGATTGTTGCCCCATGCTACTACACATTACCACTTTTGCGTCTGCGTTTGTCGTTATTATTTGCTTTAGTGCTTCAATGCCGTCTTTTGCTTTTGGTGTTGGTGGCATGACTATGTCCATGAGGACTAAGTCTGGTTTTGTGTTTTGGTATTGATTGATGGCTTCTTCACCGTTTGATGCTTCTGCTATCACTTCGTGTCCTCCTTGCAGGACAATTTTTTTTAGGACAGCTCGCATGAACGATGCATCGTCTACTAATAGAACGCTACCCATTTTTTTTGCCTCTGTTTGTAATGCTGAGATGGTTCTGTAGTCATAAAAGTATTGTGTAGTAATATACACGATTTGATGACATTATCGGTAACCATTACAGTATGGAATTAGAATAAAACTAAAAGATAACATGAAAAGTATGCCTTTTTCATGCACTGATTTGGTATTCATATTCGGATTACGAATCTAAAATCCTCAAAATTAAGAGCACTCGGTCATAAGGCTATAGTATCTAAAATCAAAATTAGAGATTCGTAAACGGTAGAACTAACATGGAACTCGCAATGCACAAACCCAACTGCCAAAATAACAGAAACCAGCGATACACACAAACAACTCACGAAAAAAGCGTTACCGACGAAACACTATCCACAATCGAGCAAACCCTTGAAAGTTTTGGCTTACTAAAAAATGAAGTCAAAATATACCTCAGCCTCGCAGACGCAGAACCACAAAGAGCAAAAGACATATGCAATATGATAAAAATCCACCGCACTGAAACCTACCGTATACTGCACCACTTAGAAAAGAAAGGTTTAGTTTACGCTATCTTGGGAAAGCCCCTAAAATTTGCAGCCGTGCCCCTCGATCAAGCCATAGACATACTTGTTGAAACCCAAAAAACCAAAATACAGATGCTTCAAAATCAAAAAGAAGAACTCGTTGACCTCTGGGCTTCAATTCCTAAAAAGCGTCTTCAAGCAACAACCAAAGAGCTTTTTCAAAAGCTTGAGGGCGAACAACAGATCATTCTTAAGGCAAACGAGGTTTTAGATAAAACTCAAAAAGAGTTACAAATGTTCATTAGCGATGAGTACATTGCGGAGCTTTACTACGGTAACTTTTTTGATAAACTAAAGAACCTGCGTTCCAAGCTTGAGGTTACTTTTGTAACTGTTGCTTCTCAGAGAAGTCAGTATTTTCTTGAAAAAATTAAGTGGCCAAAAGAGCGGCTTATAATCGTGGAGCGCCAGCGTCTTCCAGGTTTCATTATATCCGACAGACGTGAGCTAATTGTTGCCTTCGATGAAGAGGTATCTTCGGATGAGTTTGGGCACAAAAAGAAGGGCAAGAATGTGGCGATTTGGACCAATTATGGCGCTGTGGTGTCGATTTTTGGCATGTTATTCTTGAAACTCGGCGTGTCAGTTTAGTCGTGACACTGATAATTTAATGGTCTGTCAATAACGGGAGTTCTTCTGGAAAAATGGTGCCGATTTCAACGTTGGTGCCTCGTTGATGTTTGAGTTTGATTGAATCGATGTATTCTTGTGATAACCTGTCTGGTTGAGGTGCTTGGTAAGCGAGACCTATTTTATTATGTAGTTTTTTTAGGATTTGCTCTTTAAGAGCTTGCGCGCCTAATCCAAACATCATGTCCAATGCATCGGCAAAATCGCTGATTCGGTTTGGGATTTCACTTTTTTCTATGCTGAGGCTTTTGAGGTACGCAAACACGGTGTTTTTAATCGGGTTGCCTAGAGAACAAAAGACTTCATCGATTGTTTCTAATAGCACTTCATCAAATCTCGGTCCTTTGTCTTGTTTTTTCATGTGTTGGCGTCCCTGATGTTTGCGTAGGAAGTTACTTGTCGGTTAGAGTCAATAAATGTTGTGAAGTGAGCGTAGTTAACATTTCGAAACTGAATAAATTGATATGGACTTCAGCGATTGTATTCTTTTCTATAGTTTGATAGGTGCCAACATTTCCTGAAGCGTATTTTTCAACGAGGAATTCTCAGGTGTAGCAAGAGTTATAAACTCTTGGGGATTTTCTCACCCGAAGAGAGTTTGGTAGCGAAGGCAAAGCAGCCTTGTTCGCCACATTTTTTGTAGGCAATTCTTGGAAGATACTGATAGAGCTTTATTGCATCAAGGTTGTTTTTTGCTTCTGCTATTGTTGCGGGTGGTGATCCGTGCATTTTGAAGTAGCCCCTGAGCAAGTTGACTATAGCTGTCCTTAATTTTGAAGACTCAGCTGTTTTTCTTAGATTAAAAACAGATGCAAATAAAGGGAACTTTGGGGGTAGGGCAAAAGGTTCAAGTTTTATTTTTTGATTGGTGAAGCAGTGATTCCGCATTTGCCGATTTCTTTTTTGATAGTGTCTGTTGTGACAAGGGAAGAATCAAAAGTTATTTTTAGCCAGTTAGAGATTGGATTGATGTTGTAGGTTTTTATTCCTTTTAGTGCTTTTAGGCGTTTTTCTACGATTTTTGCTTCGCAAGAGCAACCCATGCCTTCGAGTTTGAAAGTTACTTCTTGGTCTTTACTTGGGGTTTCCATTGTTTTTCTCCTCAATCTATTTCAATGCTCTTTGAAATACTTGGCTTTGCTTAAATATCTTTTGCAGGTTTTAGGCGGTAATGTATTTATAGTTGCTCTAAAGGGTATTTCAATACAATTTGAAATAGGTTCTGTGGAGCAAGGGAAAAAATGGAAACCGCCAAAATCCGAATAGAAGGAATGGAAGACCAGAAAGAAGCCCAAATAATAGAACGAAAACTAAATGCCTTGTCAGGAATAAGCGACCTTAATATCGACACTTCAACCCAACAAATCAACTTCACATACGACACAACCATAATCAATCTCCAAGACATCATACGATCAATCTCAGAAACAGGCATGAAAGCCCAAATTATCCGTTCCAAAAGCAAATTCAGCGCTTGGTGGAAAGAAAAACAACAACTAGCTCTCATAGGATGCGGAATCACCTCCATTGCAACCTACCTCCTTGGATTAACAATAGTTCCACAAGAGTACACTTTCATTGGATACATAATCGCAGTGCTAATCGGCATATACTACCCCGCAAGAAAAGCATTAATCGCCCTGATGAACCTAACAGCAACTATACACCTTCTGATGCTGATCGGTTCCATCGGTGCCCTAGTACTGGGTATGTGGGCTGAAGCAGCCATTCTAATCTTTGTTTACTCATTAGGAGACGTTCTTGAATCATATGCCGTCGATAAAGCAAGAGGTGCCATCCGTTCACTCATGAATTTAGCGCCAAAACAAGCACTTGTCCGAAAGGATGGCAAAGAAAAACTGCTTCCTGTCGAAGAAATCAATCCCGGAGACATAGTCATTGTAAAACCCGGCGAAAGAATCCCCGTAGATGGAACAGTCCAGAACGGTTCCTCATTTGTAGATCAATCTACAGTAACAGGAGAATCCTTCCCAGTGTCGAAAAATGTCGGAGACATGGTTTTTGCTGGAACGATTAATCAGAACAGCTTCATCGAAGTACGCGTCGACAAATCTGCCGACGAAACCATGTTATCAAAAATTATCTACTCAGTTGAAGAAGCTCAGGCAAAGAAAATCTCCTTCCAACGCTTCTCTGACAAATTCTCAAACACTTATACACCAGCCATGTTTGTACTGGGCATTTTGGTCGCTGTAATTCCACCTTTATTTTTTGGGGCTGAATGGATGCCTTTTATCCTTAGAGGCTTGGTTGTGTTTGTCGTTTCTTGTTCGTGCGGATTAGCGCTGTCGGTACCAGTTGCTGTTGTAGCAGCAATGGCTAATGCCGCTAGAAGAGGGGTCGTGTTTAAGGGAGGCGCCTATTTTGAGGCAGCAAAAAAAGTCAAAGTAATCGCCTTTGACAAAACGGGCACACTAACCATCGGTAGGCCCGAAGTCACTGATGTTATCAGTATCGGCAGCCAATCTGATAGGGACCTGTTAAAGCTTGCCTCAGGCATCGAATGCAGATCAAGTCACCCACTGGCAAATGCGATTGTAAGAAAGGCCAAGGAAAATGGCATAGCAGTCGAAGCCAACTTAGAAGACTTTACGGATGTCGCTGGAAAAGGCGTTAAAGCCAAGGTCGAGGGAGCTCAATGTTTTGCTGGCAACGCCCGCTTCGTGCAAGAAAACGAAATATCAATCCAGGAATACCAAGATAAAATCGCCCAACTTGAGAACCAAGGAAAAACCACAATACTCGTAGGCCAAGATGGCAAGCTATTAGGCATAATAGCGATTGCAGATGCTCTAAGACCTGGTGCCAAAGAAAGCCTAAATATCATGCGTGAGCAAGGAACCCGAACGGTAATGCTAACAGGTGATAACGAAAGAGCCGCAAAAGCAATCGCCGCTCAAGCAGGCGTAGATGAATACTATGCCCAGCTACTTCCAGAAGACAAGGTTAGAGTCATCAAAGAACTAAAAGAAAAATACGGTTCAGTGGCAATGGTTGGTGACGGAGTAAACGATGCCCCTGCAATGGCTGTGTCTAATGTTGGCATAGCAATGGGTGCAGCCGGAACAGACGTTGCCATTGAAGCAGGCGACATTGTGCTAATGTCTGATGACCTTTCAAAATTAAACTACGTTCGAGACCTAAGTTCAAAAACTGTAAATAATATCAAAGAAAACATTGCTGTTTCACTGATAAACATCGCCTTTATGGTTGCCGCTGCTCTACTAGGCTACTTAGGTCTCGTTACGGGCTTATTGCTAAATGAAATCAGTGCTTTGCTAGTAATCGGAAATGCTTTAAGACTGCTCACTACCAAAAATAAGTTTGAGGAATCACGCAAGAAACAGCAGTAAGGCTCTATATCGAGCTACCTTTTTCTGTTATCTTGTATATTTTCCAGTTCTTCTTTTTATAAGAGCTTATCAGACCTGCTTCTTCTAGAACCATAAGATGATAAGAGAGCCTAGAATCAGAGATTTTCATTAGGACTTTTATGACGCATGGACATAAGTCACATTGACGGATGGCTTTTAGAATTGTTAGTCTTGTTTTGTCTGAAAGAATTCTGTACAGTTTGACCTCTTGGTTGATTTCCTCAGAATTGATAGCTTTTTTTATGCGGTCTAATCCGCCGATTTCGTCAATAGCTTCCTTGACTTCTTCGGGGTATTCAACATCTTTGTTTTTGTCTGCCATAGTGCTCAATTGAAATATAGTTATCCGTAAATAAAAGTGTAGATTTAATTTTATTTAGGAAAAACGAATAATGGTTACAATAAATCTATGTAAGGTTTTAAAATTTCCCTGACTGTTTTGCTTATGTTAAGTGGGTGCTACGGGCAGGATTCGAACCTGCGAACCCCTGCAGGAAAGGATTACTGCTTTATTTATCGTAGACTTTTTTGCGGTGACCAACGGTTCTGATGATGACGGTTTGATCAGAAACTTGGTAGATAATTCTGTAATCGCCCACGCGAAAGGATTTAAGGTCGCTTAAACGCCCCACTAACTGTTTACCAGCATGTGGCTTGTTTTCTAAAATCTTGCGTTCTTTTAGTATTCGAATTTGCGTCTGCCTATCAAACTGCTTGAGATTCTTTACGAATTCCTTAGTGAAGATTAGTTCAAAGCTCTTTTTCATCAATGCTCAGCTCTTGGAGCATTTCTTTAAAGCTTAACACTTTGCCTTCTTTGAGGTCTTTGCGGCTTCTGTCAATGCTTTTCATCATTTTCTCGTCGCTCAGAACATCAAGTGTTTCCATAAGTTCTTCAACGACTGTGCGGAGCTTTGGCAGTTCCTCAGCTATAACTTTGAGGTTTTTCTTATCTTCGTCGGTGAAAACTGCTTCAACCATCCAATCACCATTCTTGATAGTTACAATAGACCTATGTACGGTATTAAAATTTCCCTAAATGCTTTGTCTATATTATGTTGGTGCTACGGGCAGGATTCGAACCTGCGAACCCCTGCGGGAAAGGATTTCCCATCAGGCGCCATTTGTCAAAGCGTCGATCTTGAGTCCTTCACCTTTGACCTGGCTTGGTTACCGTAGCACACGCTTTAGGCTACAGACTTTTCGTTTTTCCTTCTTATTAATGATTTGCCGTGGCTAGAGGGTTTTTTCTAAATCCGCTACTAGGTGTTTTAGGAATTTTATGCCGCTGTTCCAGAAGCTTGGTTCCTCAACGTTTAAGCCGACGATTTTTGCAATGCCCAACGGTGAGGTGCTGCTGCCTGCGCTGAGGGCTTGTTTTAGTTTGGGCACAAACGTTTTGCCTTCCTGTTGATAGTGTTCATACAGCGCGTAGACGAACATTTGGGCGTAGACGTAGGGGTAATTGTAGAAGCGGTAGTTCGCCATAAAGTAGTGGGGTTTCATGGTCCATTCGGCTTGCATTTCTGGGAGCCATGTGACGGCGTCTCCGTAGATGCGGTCGCGGGCGGTTGTCCAGTGGTTGCAGATTGTTTGGTAATCGAGGAACTCTTCGTTTTCGATTGCGTTGTAGAGTGATTGTTCGAACCATACGCGTGCGGTGACTTGAAATGTGGTTATGCCTGCTTCGTCTAGGACATGGCAGAGGACAGCTCTTTTTTCCGCCTGCGTTTTTGCCTGTTCCAAGAGCAGGTCAGTTAGGAGGAGTTCGCCAAAGATTGAGGCGGTTTCTGCCACGATGGAGGGGACGCTCATGTTTAGGAGTGTTTGGCTTCTTGACGCGTACCAGTCATGCGTGGCGTGTCCCAACTCGTGTGCCAGCGTGAAGGTGTCGTTTAGTGTGCCGTTGAAGCTTTGCAGGATGAAGGCGGATTTACCGTTGTAGTAGCATGCGCAGAATGCTCCGTTGCGTTTGCCAAAACACGGCGTTGCGTGGATGCGGCGTTTTTGGAAGATTTCCTGTGTTGCGTTTGCGTACTGTGTGTCAAAGCGACTGTAGGCTTCTGTGACTAATTCCTGTGCTTGTTGGAAGGTGAATTTGAGTTCTGGCGTGTTTGGCAGTGGGGCTACTATGTCGTGGTTGCCGAGCACGGGGAGGTTCATGAGTTTGGCTTTGAGTTTTAGGTAGTGCTGGTATGTGTTTGTGTTTTCTTGGATGGTTTTTAAGAGGTTGTTGATTATGTTTTGTTGGGTGTCGTTGCTGATTAGGCTGGCTTCCATGGGCGATTGGTATTTTCTGCGTTTTGATACGGTTACCCAGTCGTTGCATATGCTTCGCAGGGCGCTTGAGAAGATTTCGCCGTCTTTGCCTAGTACTCCGTAGATGGCGCGGTTGGCGGATTCGCGTGTGGCACGGTCGGGGTGGGGCAAAAGTCCGTTTGCTTCTCCGTAGCTGAGCGTCTTTTTTTCGCCCAGAACTGTGACTTCAAAGAGGCGTGTGTTTAGCCATTTGCTTTGCAGTTCTTCCCACGCGTTGACGCCGAACTGGTCTTTCTCAATGATAAGTTGCTCTTCGACTTCGCTGAGTTGATGTTCGACTCGGCGGTGCACGCGCTCTAACATGTGCTTGTAATTCGCCAAAACGGGCTCTTGGATGAGTTCAGGTTTAGCTTTTACCAGTTTGCCCAGTTCCAGCGAGAAGAAGGCTAGTTGTTTGCCGATTTTGGCTTCCAGCTTGTTTATCCTATCGTTTAGTGCCTGCGTTTCTGGCAGGGTCATGTTTGCTGAGAAGCAGAGGCTAGAAAACAGTGTAATGTCCTTAAACTTTGCCTCAAAAGTTTCTACCTCTTGCAGGCACCGTAGCAAGCCTTCGGGTGTTAGCTGGGCAATTTTTTCACGGTACGCCTTCTCGAACGCGTCCGTCATGGCTGTGGCTTGTGCGATGGCTTGGTTGATTTTTGGGTCGGTTGCGCAGGAGAAAAGTTCGGTTAAGTCCCATGTAACTTGTTGCGTGGTCAAGGTTTGTTGCCTCTTTTATGATAGGTTGCGGATGGGTTATTTTGAGTTTTGCCCGTTAGTTTTATGCTTTTTTGAGGGTTAGCGGGAAAAGGTTGCGTAGAGGCTAAGGTTTTAGCTCTTTTTTGGTGCATTACCGTATCTTCATATTTGAATGCTATTAGGATATCTATGCAGAAACCTATAGGGGGTAGGTTACCACGGTGCTTAATACAAATCAAGTTAACGCAGAAAACCGCAAAAAGGTTAAAACGCAAAGCCAGATGATTACTGTAGGAGCGCATGTTAACCCAGCACAAAATAATCTTAGGCAACAGCCAACACATGACTGAACTAGCCGACGGCAGTGTGCAGTTGATGGTGACTTCGCCGCCTTACCCCATGATACAAATGTGGGACGAACTCTTCTGCAAAACTGACCCAAAAATTGCGGAGCTGTGGCAGAAGCTAAAGGCTGACGGCAACGAAGCGGTTGTGCGGCAAATCTATGATGCTATGCATGAGAACTTGGCGACGGTTTGGAGAGAAACCCACCGAGTCCTATGCGACGGGGGCATAGCAGCCATAAACATCGGCGATGCCACACGCACAGTTAACGGCAAATTCCAGCTTTTTCCAAACCACGCGCGTATTATGGAAGAGTGTGATAAAATCGGCTTCACGACCCTGCCCTATATTTTGTGGAAGAAACCCACGACCAAACCCACCTACAAGGGCAAAGGCGCATTCTTGGGCTCAGGGTTCTTGCCGCCAAACGCCTATGTCACACTCGACTGCGAATTCATCCTGCTCTTCAGGAAAGGGAAACTTCGTAAATTCCAACCCAAAGACGCACTCCGCTACGAGAGCGCCTTCACCAAGGCTCAGAGGAATGAGTGGTTTAGCCAAATCTGGGCGTTTAAAGGCATACGGCAAACCGCAAGCGAACTGGAACGCAGAACCGCCGCGTACCCCGAAGAAATCGCGGTGCGCCTAATCAAAATGTTTAGCATCAAAGGGGACACAGTTCTAGACCCGTTTCTTGGCTCAGGGACAACGACAAAGATTGCCATGCAAAACGAGCGCAACAGCATCGGCTATGAAACCGACACGCGGTTGCTTTCTGTGATTCAGAAAAAGATAAGCGCCAACAAAGAAAGCCCTGCTGTGCAGATAATAAAACGCTAAGCAACTAAATTATTTACTTGTTAAAGCTTTAACCCTTGTTAATAGTAAAAATATATAAGTTTTTTAAATAATAAAACCATAGCTGGAATTGAACTATGAGAAGTAAACATACCTTTTCATTTTTACTTATTTTTTTTACTAATAATCACAGTTCTTAGCACCATAAATGTTGCCAAGTCTCAAGGTGGAACAAATGTATCGGGGATAATTGCCGCAGATACGACTTGGACAGAAGTCAATAGCCCATACACCTTTACAGGAAATGTTTTAGTTAACAATGTAACATTAACAATTCAACCTGGCGTAACAGTCAATTTTAACGGCTACTTTTTGAGAATAAACGGAACTTTAGATGCTAGAGGTTCATCAGATAAAAAAATTAATTTCGTCATAAGCGGTTCATCAGATAGTCAATCAGCAATTCAATTTGTGGCTGGCAGCACGCCATGGAATGAACAAACTCGATCAGGCTCAATAATGGAAAATGCAATAATTACCTCGACATGGGGTCCAACTCCAGCAATTCAAATAAATAATGCAGAACCAAAAATTAATAACAACACCATCTTTGCAGGAAGCGCAACTGCCATTCAAGTCACATCGTTTGGTCTCCCATACGGGGTATCATCAACAACATCGCCTGTTATCTCCAATTGTACAATTCACACAAATGGTTACGGTATAGAACTTGACTTTTGTAACGCGACCATCTGCAATAACAATATAAATTGTGATTTTGGAATTGGCACAGGTGGTGGTTACGGTTCAATCTGCGGTAATGTTATTTATGGTTCAATTATTGGGATTCATTCCTATGACACAAATATAACAATTCAAAATAACCTTTTGGTTAACAATACTACCGGTATCGAACTTGGTCATTATGATGCTTGGTGGGAGCATAATTCGAAGGCAGTTTTAGTAAACAATACGTTCTCAAATAATTCTCATGCCTTACAAATAAACGGACAATTAAATCCTATAATAACTTACAATAATTTCCTAAACAATCAATATAACGTATTTTTGAAATTTGAGCCTCCATCGTCATACAGTAGTTCGGACATTAATGCTACCTACAACTGGTGGGGAACAACAGACACACAAACAATTAACCAGACAATTTATGATTTCGACAACGATTTTACGTTAGGCACAGTTACCTTTGTTCCTTTTTTGACTTCGCCAAACCCTGATGCCCCAATCATTCCAGAACTTTCGTCTTTCGTTCTTGTGCTTTCAATAATTGTTGTTTCAATCTTTGCTCTCGTATCTAAGAAGAGGCAAGCCTCCAAATCGGTTAAGCCTCTCTCGCCCCTTTGAGAATTTTAGCCATATACCTTTTATTTTGAGCAACCGCTTAAGTCATAGTGATGAAAAAGCAGCAACTTAGAGACAAGACAATGGTTGATGTTAAAAAAACTAAACAATACACTTTTGATACGCTACCTGAACCAAAAACAAAACAGAGCTCAATCAAAAAATCCTGTTTTTCATTCCCACCTTTATCTGACGATTGCTTGTTCGTATGCAGAAGGGCAGTTTGTTTATGAGGTATACACCTCGACTATGACATTATAGCTCGACGGCTAATAATACATTTTTCTAGAATGTTGATATGTACTCGCGGAAAACGGGAAATATTGGAATAGGTCTAATAATATGCATTTCAGTCTTTGTAACGCCAGGCATGTCTGTAAGCTGGTCTTGAATTGATAATAATTGATCAACATCTTTTATCATGGCTTCTACTAATAAGTCAAAATTGCCACTGGTCTGAACAATTAAAACTATGTCTGGGATTGTGCAAATTTTTTCTACCACTGAAATCACATCGCTTTGAGACCCAAATGCCAAATAAAAAGTGGCTAAACCGTGGTACCCAAGTTTTGCTGTATCAAGCTGAATTGAGACCTTAACTATGCCTTTTTCCTTTAGTTTTCTGTATCTTCTTGCAATAGTATCTGTTGAAACCCCAATTTCCTTAGCCAGTTTTCTAAAAGAAACTCGACCATCGGCTGAAAGTTTTTCAATTATGCATCTATCAGTTTGGTCAACCTGTTTAGTTCCCTCTGATTTATATAGTGTTACATAACCGTTTTTTTCTACATTATCTTTGCTCGGCATTTTCTTCGTCGGAACTATTGCCAAGTTTTCTCTAATATTTCTTATACCAATCCAGATGTAGGTTCTTATGTCTGAGACTGAAGGAATTTTTCTAATCCTTTCTTTTAAATTTTCTAATCCTTCTATTTGCTCCATTGTTGCGACTGCATTTACCTGCGATTTTCCAACTGTCAGCCAAGCGGAATGGATATTCGGCATTTTTTGTACATACTTTACGGTTCGATCTGCTAGATGCGGTTCGATCTTGAATGTAATGTTGCCAACTATGTTATACCCTATGCTGGGGTAATACAGTTGAATAGATGAACCAACAATTATGCCAGCGTCTTCGAGTTCTTTAAATCGTTTCCATATCATGCTATCTGATATTTCTAATGCTTCTGCAATTTCGCTAAAATTTTTTCTGCCGTCTTTTAGTAATTCTTTGATTATTTTGACGTCGATGTTATCGATTTTTTTCGTTATGCAAACCTGACTTGATGTTTTCTGAAGTCTAATTTAAATAGTTTCCGTTTTATTTTTAGCATTATTTTCTGACAAAAAAACAATTTTACCTCTTAATAAATTGATTTTATCAGAAAATTTTATCATATTTCAAAAATCTTAAATATGCTATCGATAGACTAGAAAATAGGGAAAAAAATTGAAATTGATAAAAATAACTTCAATTTCTAAAACGATTATTTTGCTTCTGATGCTGACTATTATTGCAACATCTCTGCCCATTGTCAGTTCTCAAAATTTCATCACAAAAAGGACTTATGCTTACATAGGTGCTACACCAAATCCGGTAGGTGTCGGTCAAGAGACTTTGATTCACGTTGGAATCACAGACAGCTTGGAAATCGTAACAGACGGCTGGACAGGTTTGACGGTGACCGTGACTAAACCAGATGGAACCACCGAAACTTTGGGTCCATTCAAAACTGACTCGACAGGTGGCACAGGAACCGTATACATCCCCGAAACGCAGGGTACATACAAACTGCAGACTCACTTTCCAGCACAAAATTACACTTGGACAATGCCTCCAGTTTTCAACCCTGAACTCGGCGGCAAAACCGTTTTGTACCAAGCAAGTGACAGCGAGATAATAGACCTTATAGTAACTGCTGAGCCTCAACAGGTTTGGTCTGGTATTCCTCTCCCGACAGAATACTGGAGCCGCCCAATAGATGCGCAGTTAAGGGAGTGGGCAACAATTTCAGCAAACTGGCTTGCCTACCCAACTAATTTAGTCGCACCTTACAATGATAACGCCCCAGAGACCGCGCATATCCTGTGGGCAAAACCGCTCACAACAGGAGGATTAGCTGGAGGGTCACTTGGGGAGCATTCATTTGAAAGTGGAGATGCATATGAAGGCAAATTTGGTGATTGGGAAAGCGCAGAATGGGGCGGAGGAAGCGCGGTAATTATCAATGGGATTCTCTATTACAACAGGTACACATATCGGTCGATTCTGCCATACTTCTTTGTACCATCAATGTGGAACCAGCAGGGAATTGTAGCTGTTGATCTGCGCACTGGTAACGAATTATGGTTCAGAAATAACACTCGATTAACCTTTGGCCAAACACTCTATTGGGACTCATACAACTACCACGGCGTCTTCTCATATCTTTGGGAGATAGTTGAAAGCATGGATTTCGCAACCTTCACTGTAAAACATACTTGGAATGCTTATGATCCATTTACTGGTGAATGGGCTTACAGCATAAGCAATGTGCCTAAAGGCAACAGATTATACGGTCCAAACGGTGAAATCTGCATATACGACGTCAACTTGGCCCAAGGCTGGATTGCTTTATGGAACTCAACCAAAGTTATCGCTTCCGAGGGCAGCTGGGGCTCTGCTGCTAATATTCAAAAGACCTTCGACGGTCAAAACGGCTACGTATGGAACAAAACTATACCAAGAAACTTGCCTGGAAGTGCCACTGGAACCTTCCCAACAATGACCACTTTTCTCGAAGACATTCTTGTAGGTACCAATGCTGGCGGATTTACTTTCGTAGGAAATGACCCTGTCTCAATATGGGCAATAAACCTCAAACCAGGACAAGAAGGCACCTTGCTATATAACAAAAACTGGACGCGGCCACACGCAGATTTAACATTAAGCTTTGCTGCTTCAAGTTCAGAAGATAGAGTTTTCACTCTATGGGCAAAAGAAGAAAGAACACACTACGGCTTTAACATGGATACAGGAGAAAAAATTTGGGGTCCAACTGCGCCGCAAAAGTATCTTGACATTTTTGGCATGCATACAGCCTTCGCTTATGGAAAATACTACTCAGTTGGCATGAGCGGAAACGTTTATTGTTACAATGCCAAGACAGGTGCGCTTCTATGGAATTACAGTTACCGCGACCCGTTAAATGAGGTTCTATGGTCAAATGATTGGTCTATCCGACCGCTGTTCTTTGCTGATGGGAAGCTTTACCTAGGTCAGACTGAGCACTCACCTGTTAATCCTTTGCCTCGCGGTGCTCCTTTCATTTGTCTTGATGCAGAAACCGGTGAAGAAGTTTGGTCAATTGCTGGTGCGTTCCGACAAACGGATTGGGGTGGACGCGCTGTAATCGGTGACAGCATAATAGCAACTATGGATACATATGACCAACGCGTCTATGCTATAGGCAAGGGTCCGAGTGCAACAACTATCAATGCACCAGATGTATCTATTACCCTTGGAAAGTCGGTAATGATCAAGGGCACTGTGACTGACGTATCTGCTGGCACAAAAGATTCCTCAGTGATGGCGCGCTTTCCAAATGGAGTCGCAGCAGTATCTGATGAGAGCATGAGCGCGTGGATGCTATATGTATATAAGCAGTTCCCACGCCCAACAGACATTGAAGGAGTAACAGTCACCTTAAGCGTCATTGACTCCAACAATAACTATCGAGAAATCGGAACCGCTACAACTGACGAGGACGGATTCTTCAGGTTCTCATGGGCACCAGACATTCCCGGTCAATTCACACTTTATGCATCATTTAGCGGTACTAAATCATATTGGCCTTCGCATGCTGTAACCGCGTTCACGGTTGACCCAGAACCGACCGCATCCCCATACCCTGAAGTTAATTTGCCTCCAACTGAAATGTACTTCGCCATCTCAACAATCGCAATAATCATCTCAATAGCAATAGTAGGCCTAATCGTCGTGATACAGCTCAAGAAACGACCATAACATCATACCAAAATAAGCTACGCTAACAAACCTCTCTTTTTTTTTTAAAAAAAATCAATAAAAAAATGCGTTTAGAAGGCTCAACCAAGACAGCATAGTAATTTTTTGCCTGAGGAAAAAAGCTGTATGAGTAGCTTGAAAGAAACAAGCGCCAAGAAATAGACAGCAAAGGGACATTGGTGAAATAATGTTCAAGTTCCTGCTTCATTTTAGTGTTTTTCAATCATTAATAAAAATTTATTAGCCACCTGTTCTGAATAGAAGTAAACTATGAAGCACCTAAACAAAATTTTCGCGATATTGTTAATTGTAACTATAATAGCTGCTGCAACGCCTTTTGTCCTGTTAAAAACAGAATCAGATATAATTCAAGTAACACAAGAAATCAGGCTTGGAGAAAAAAACGCTAAACCACAATCACCACCAGGAAAACCGGTCCCAAACAGCCCAGATTACAAACTATCCATAAACAAAGCCAAAACAGACATACCAGTTACCTTCACAGTATACGCATCCTATGATGGGCTTGAAGTAAAATTCATAACAAACGCAATCGCGTCAGCCGCTCAAACGTGGGATGATGCAACATCAGTAAACCTGCTATTAGATTACAACAATCCAGTCGTAATAGGTACAGGCACAGCGAAAGTCGAATTAAATGGGGAAAACGCTGTATTCTTTGCAGACTATTCAGATAGCAACGTTATTGCAATGGCTTCCTATTGGTACAGCCGAGTTACTAAGGAAATACTCGAATGTGATATACTGTTCAATACAGATTTTCAGTGGGGAGACGCCTCTATTAATCCGTCAATAATGGATTTACAAAACATTGCAACACATGAAATAGGACACTTCTTTAATCTAGCCGACATATACGACACATCAAAGAATACTCTAACAATGTATGGAATATCATGGGAAGGAGACATCCAAAAAAGAGACCTTGAACCGGGAGACATTGCAGGAATCAAAGCTGTCTTTGGCCAATAAGCAATCCCTATCTTTTTCTTACTCAGCCACTAAGCAATATTGGTTAACTTACAACTTACCACTTGGTAATGTAACGGTAAACGTTGTTCCTTTATTTAGGGTGCTAGTTACAGTAATTTTGCCGCCATGTGCCTCAACGATACGTTTACATATAGACAACCCAAAACCCATACCTTGAGCTTTAGTGGTGAAGAGCGGCGTAAAAAGTTTTGACATAACCTCATCAGACATACCCTTCCCAGAATCTTTAAACATAAAATCAACATTATCTCCGTTTGCACGGCTGCTTATCTCAAGCGTTCCACCATGCGGCATCGCTTCAAAGGCGTTCATTATAAGATTAGTAAATACTCGCTGAATCTTTGCTGCGTCAACTAGCATCAATGGTAAACTTTGAACGTTAACTGAGATGACTATTCCTTCGGGGGGTTTAATCGACAATCTCAAATAGTCAATTAAAGATTTCGGAGAATATTCCTCAAGCTCCAAGCGCAATTCACGGCTGTAATCAAGCAAATCCTCAACTATTTTATTTGAATACTCAATTGACTTATCCAGTATAGCAAGCATTTCATTACCTGTTTCATCCAAGGTAGCTTGCCTTTTCCTTAGCAAATACACAGCATTCTTCATGGATGTAAGTGGATTACGTAAATCATGCCCAATCATCCCTGCTAATTCACCAATAGCCGCTAACCTCTCAGATTTTAGAAGTTGCTTGTGCGCCTCTTCAAGTTGCTTTGTCCTTTCCGAAAGCAATGAGTCCAATTCCACGGCTGAGCGTTCTAACTTCTTTTCCAGTTCCTTTTTTTCAGTAATATTTTCGATTATGAATGCAAAATGCTCTTTTTTTGGGCTGAAAACATAACACGAGAACCACCTATCCGAATTGTACATTAACTCGAACGTTTGGCTCTTTCCTGTGAGGGCAACTTGACTGCATATCTGGAAAAGCTCTGGATGTTTCTTTATTAGTTCTGGGGTTGCTGTACTAGCGCTCTTGCCAACAATTTCAGACTTTTTAATTCCAGATAATCGTTCAATGGCATCATTAGCTTCAAGATAAATAAAATCAACGGGTTGCTCGTCTTTAAAAATCATTTTACAGTATGCAAACCCTTTAAAAGGTTCTCAAAAAGCAAACGATATTTTTCTTCACTATTTTTTAGCCTCTCTTCAATTTTCTTTCGTTCAGATATGTTTCTAATGATGTCGATGAACCCGATTCTTTCGCCAGATTCATCTTTATGATGGCTTTTGTTATCTCTACAGGTACTTCAAACCCTTTTTTTGTTAAGACAGTGAATTCGTCAAATTTCCCTTCTCCTGTAGTCAGACATTCAATTGAGATGCGCATTGCCTTCTGGCGGTCTTTCTCAGCAAGGAAGTCCAGAACATGCTTCCCCAACAAATCGTTTTTATCATCACTCCCATAGATTTTCAAAACGGCTTCGTTAACATAAGAAATGAAGCCATCTAAATTTGTGAGAATTATCCCGTCTAAAGATAAGTTGACAGCAAGCCTAAATACTGGTTCTTGGAACACGTTTGGTTGCCCGTTTTCCTGCCTTTTAACCTTTAATCCCTTAGCTGGGCTTCCTTGGTTCTTACTTCCAATAGCCATTCAGTACACTTTCTAGTTAACAAACGGCTCGTGAATAAAGTAACTTTTGGATTCTAAATAAGAATTATGAATACATGCTGATTAAATATGCTGTCGTCTAAGAAGAAAACATTTCCAAGTTGCGGCTGTTTTAAGACTAAACGAATAGCGACTATATTTGTATCCTAATATTCAACCTATGCAGAAACCTATAGGGGGGTCTATGTTTTTGCGGGCATATTTGTAGTCTATTAGAGGTTCTATGTACAAACCTATAGGGGGTTAGGTGCTATTGATGCTTTTTCAAGCCAAAAGCATGCTAAAAAATTTGTGACCCATCGAGAGAAAGGGTAGCGGATAAACAACTTCACTTTAACTATCCCTCCCCTCTTATGAAATACCATTCCTCGCGTGTTTTAAATAGCCCTTCACATGAATTAAATTTCAGGTAAAACAAATGGATATTGTAAAAGATAGAACAGGCGAAACTTGCCCATTTTGTGGAAAAGGAAAACTTTACCCTGAAGGTAAAGCAGGATTTACTGAACCCCTTGAAAAGCCTCAATATGGACTCAGCGAAGCATTCACAGATTATGAATGTGATAAATGCCACAAAAAACAAGTTCCATGAAAATTAGTTCTTCGAAAAGCCCTAAGTCGACAAATATCAAAACCTCTGCCAAATTTTCTAATGATAGCACCTAACAGACGAAAGTCTACATGAACCCCAAAACAGACAAAGACTTTACAGAACCCTTGTAAGTGCTTTTTATAGGGGGATAGGGGTAGCTGGAGAGCAACAACAAACCACGACCATTGGTAGTATAAATAAGGGGGTATAGGTTTCCCAGAGACGTTGAGAATTAGGCTTTTGCGTTGTTGTTTTATTGCTTTTTTAATGTGTTTTTTGAGTGGTCAAATTGCTTATAGGCAAGCACTATTCGGTATTTTAAGTGTTAAAAAAAGCTAACTAAGCCAAACTCGAGGTGAAAAGACGGCTAAAACCAACCTTACTTTTGGGCGATTCACGTAAACCCACTCCACAGGCAAACCCAAAAAACATCACAACCGCTTCCCTGCCGCAAAACACCAATTACACCGCACAACGCAACTCAACAAACAAAAATTAAACCAACAACTCTACGAAACTTTAACAACCCTACACTTTACAACCAATACACATAAAAAAGTTTATATGATAGGTACGTAGCATGTGTTTGTGCTCTTAGAAAAGTTAAAACCCTTTTTCAAATCGGATGTCCAACCTCGGAGGAATTAAAAAATTGAAAACCCCCACTCAACTAAACATAATTATCAACTCACAAACAACAAACTCACGGGAGAACTAAAAACGTGACCACAACCACCCAAAAAATCCAAAAAGAAGACATCCACTACCTCCTCAAAACATTCTTCAACGAAAAAGGCCTAGTACGCCAACACCTCGACAGCTACAACGAATTCATCGACCACGGACTCCAAGAGGTCGTTGACGAAGTAGGCGAAATCCCCATAGAAGTCCCAGAAAGCCCCTACAAAGTCAAACTAGGCCAAATCTGGGTAATCGACCCACAATCACGCATAACAGGACCATACGCAACTGAAGTAGATGGAACAAAACACGAAATCTACCCCATGGAAGCACGCCTAAGAAACTTGGCGTACGCAGCCCCCATCGCGCTGGAAATGACCCCAGTCATCGATGGCAGGGAACAAGACACCGAACTCGTCTACATCGGCAACATCCCAGTCATGCTCAAAAGCAAACTCTGCTTCCTCAGCCAACTCAGCAGAGAAGAACTCATAGCAGCAGGCGAAGACCCAGACGACCCAGGAGGATACTTCGTCGTAAACGGCTCCGAACGAGTCATCGTCGCCATGGAAGACCTCGCACCAAACCGCGTAATCGTCGACATAGATGACAAAGGCACAGCGCCTGTTTATCAAGCAAAAATCTTCTCAACAACAGTCGGCTTCAGAGCCCGCATAGAACTCAAACTCAAATCAGACGACGCAATCTACGTCACCATGCCAGGAGTCCCAACAGAAATCCCCTTCGTTGTCATCATGCGCGCACTCAACCTAGAAAAAGACAAAGACATCGCCGAAGCAGTCTCACTCGACCCAGACATCCAAACCCAACTTGCAGCCTCATTCGAAAAAGCAATCGGTGTAGACACACCCCAAGATGCCATCCTCTTCATCGGCAACCGCGTTGCACACGGACAAGTCGAAGAATACCGACTCCAAAAAGCCGAAACCGCCCTAGACAAAAACTTCCTCCCCCACCTAGGCAGAAGCGACAAAAACCGCAAAGAAAAAGCCATATTCCTCGGCGAAATGGCATACCGCGTCATCCAACTAAAAATGGGCAGACGCCAACCAGATGACAAAGACCACTTCAAAAACAAACGACTACGCCTCGGAGGGCCACTCCTAGCAGACCTCTTCCGCGTATCATTCCGCAACCTCACACGCGACATAAAATACCAACTCGAACGCATCGGCGTAAAAGGCCCAATCATAACCGTCTCAGCCGCAGTCCGCCCCGGAATCATAACCGAACGATTCCAACATGCTCTGGCAACAGGCAACTGGGGCAGAGGCAGAGTCGGCATCACCCAACTCCTCGACCGAACAAACTATATTTCAACCCTAAGTCACCTGCGCAGGCTTCAGTCACCTTTGAGCAGAAGTCAACCGAACTTCGAAGCCAGAGACTTACACCCAACACACTGGGGAAGACTATGCCCAAACGAAACCCCTGAAGGCTCAAACTGTGGCCTAGTCAAAAACCTAGCACTATCAGCATCCATCGCAGTCGGCGTAAACCCTGATAAAATTAAACAGTTACTTTTCGAAATGGGTACTGTACCCGCCTACGAAGCCAGCACTGATTTACGGATTTCAGGCGCCAAAGTTTTCGTTGATGGAAACATCATTGGATACTGCAACAACCCGAAAGAAATGGTTGAATCATTCCGCCAAAAAAGAAGATCAGGCGAAATATCCACCGAAGTTAACATAACATACTTCTCAAAGCAGCAAACAGAAACCGAAGAAGTTCACGCTAACTGCGACGAAGGCAGAGTCAGACGCCCACTCATAATCGTAGAAAACGGAGTTCCAAAGCTCCAAAGCAAGCACTTTGAAAAAATCGGTTTAGGCGAATGGACATGGGAAGACCTCATCAAAAACGGTCTAGTCGAATACCTTGACGCTGAAGAAGAGGAAAACGCTTACATCGCAATATCCTACGACGAAGTCAAACCTGAAAACACCCATGTTGAAATCGCAACTTACACAATTCTTGGAATCTGCGCCTCAACCATTCCCTACCCAGAGCACAACCAGTCACCACGCAACTCCTACCAAGCAGCAATGGCAAAACAAGCTCTAGGCGTTTACGGCACAAACTTCCACCACCGAGTTGACTCGCGTTCACACATACTGCATTATCCGCAAGTACCCATGGTTGAAACCGAGCTTATGGAAGTCATGGGCTACAAGCAACGCCCCACAGGACAAAACTGTGTCGTCGCAGTCCTAAGCTTCGAAGGCTACAACATGGAAGACGCCATCATATTCAACAAAGCCTCAATCGAAAGAGGCCTAGCACGCTCAACCTTCTACCGCATCTACGAAGCCGAATGCCGCCAGTACCTCGGTGGCTTAAAAGACCAATTCAGAGTTCCAGAGCCGGGTACACGTGGATACCGCGGAGAACAATACTACCGCCTGCTTGAACCCGACGGCATCATCAGCCTTGAATCTCAAGTTGTTGGCGGAGATGTTTTGATCGGCAGAATTAGCCCGCCAAGATTCCTCGAAGAATACAAAGAATTTGAAGTCAAAGGGCCTTCTATGCGTGACACCTCAATTGATATGAGACCATCGGAAACAGGAATTGTTGACGGCATATTCATTACTGAATCTGGCGAAGGTAGTAAACTCGTTAAAGTCAGAGTCCGAGATCAACGTGTCCCAGAACTCGGCGACAAGTTCGCAAGCCGGCATGGACAGAAAGGAGTCATCGGCTTGATTGTTCCGCAAGAAGACATGCCCTTCACAGAAGATGGCATAGTTCCAGACCTGATAATTAACCCGCATGCTATTCCCTCAAGAATGACCATCGGCCAATTCATCGAATCGCTCGCAGGCAAAGCCGCAGCCGCAAGAGGCAAACCAGGGGACGGCACACCATTCTCAAACGAAGGACCAGACGAAATCCGCAAGAACCTAGTAAAACTTGGCTTTAGCCAAACAGGAAGCGAAGTTTTCTACAACGGAACCACCGGCGAGAAATTTGTCGCAGACATCTTTGTCGGTATAGTGTACTACCAGAAGCTTCACCACATGGTTGCTGACAAAATCCATGCCAGAGCTCGCGGTCAAGTGCAGATGCTGACAAGACAGCCAACTGAAGGACGTGCCCGCGGTGGTGGTCTCAGATTCGGAGAAATGGAGCGAGACTGCCTCATTGGTCACGGAGCTGCCATGCTTTTGCGTGACAGGCTGTTGGAAGAATCTGACAAGTACACGCTCTACATTTGCGAGAATTGTGGGCAAATCGCTTACTTTGACATGAAGCAGAGGCGTTATGTCTGCAAGATATGTGACGAGAAAGCAAAGATTGCGCCAGTAATCGTGTCCTACGCTTTCAAGCTTTTGTTGCAGGAGCTTCAGAGCTTGTGTATTACACCCAAATTACGCTTAAAGGAGAAGGCTTAACATGGCACAGGAAGAATTAATCCACAAAGTAGTTGATGAAATCTCATTCGGACTAATCTCACCAAAAGACCTAAGAAAACAATCAGTCGTTGAAATCCAAACCCCAGACACATACGACGAAGACGGTGCACCAATCACTGCTGGCTTAATGGACGGCAGACTAGGAACGCTGGAACCTAGGCAAAGATGCAAAACATGCGGCAACACTGCCATCCGTTGCCCAGGACACTTTGGCCACATTGAACTTGCTGTACCAATCGTGCACATTGAATTCACAAAAATTATTTTTGACCTCTTAAAATCAACTTGCCGTACTTGCGGTCGGATTCTCCTCTCTGAGGACGCTGCCAAAAAAGCACGACAGAGAATTGAGCGGTTCAATGAGCTTTTGGGAACTATCCCTGATGAAGTTTACAAGGAAATCATGGCTGAAATCAAAGCTAAACAATGTCCCTACTGCGCATCTGTGCAGTACAAGATAACTTTTGAGAAGCCAACCAAATTCATAGAGCAAACTGAAACGGGCTCTGAACCATTAACACCCAGCATGATACGAGAAAGGCTTGAACGTATTTCAGACGAAGACCTTGAAATTTTGGGCTTTAACCCGAAGGTTGCACGCCCAGAATGGATGGTATTGCAGGTTTTGCCTGTTCCGCCTGTGTATGTGCGACCATCAATCACTCTTGAATCAGGTATCCGCTCTGAAGATGACTTAACACACAAGCTCGTAGACATTATACGTATCAATCAACGTTTGAAAGAAAACATGGAAGCAGGCGCACCAACACTCATCATACAAGACCTCTCTGAATTACTGCAGTATCACGTTACCACTTACTTTAACAATGAAGCTTCAGGTATCCCGCCAGCTAGGCACCGCAGTGGCAGAGCCCTAAAAACCCTGTCGCAACGGTTGAAGGGCAAGGAAGGACGCTTCAGAAGCAACCTTTCAGGCAAACGTGTCGACTTTTCTGCACGTACCGTTATCTCACCTGACCCGAACCTTGACATAAACGAGGTCGGAGTTCCAATAGATGTTGCTATGCGGCTTTCTGTTCCAGAAAAAGTTACTGCTTGGAATATTGAGGAAATGAAGAAACTTGTCATTAACGGTCCAGAAAACTATCCAGGCGCACTCTACATCATCCGCCCAGACGGCAAACGCATCAGGTTAGAATTCGTGGTTGACCGAACCAAAATTGCTGAAGCGGTCGAATTAGGATTCATTGTTGAACGGCATCTCAAAAACGGTGACATCGCCATCTTTAATCGACAGCCATCACTCCACCGCATGTCAATCATGGCTCACTATGTCAGGGTTTTACCATACAAGACGTTCAGAATGCACTTATGTGTGTGCCCGCCTTACAACGCAGACTTTGACGGAGACGAAATGAACCTTCACGTTCCACAAAGCGAAGAAGCAAGAACAGAATCACTTCTGCTCATGCAGGTTCAAGATCAAATCTTATCTCCCAGATTCGGTGGGCCAATCATCGGCGCTATCAGAGACTTTATCACTGGCGCATACTATTTCACAAGGAAAGGCAATTACCTAACCAGAGGCCAAATTGACAGGCTGCTTACAACAACCAACTATACAGGCGATTTACCAGAGCCAGAAATCACAGAGCCAGTGCCTATGTGGTCAGGCAAACAAATATTCAGTCTCTTCTTGCCGAAAACGCTCAATTATGTTTTGAAGGCAAACATTTGCCAAGGTTGCGCAAAATGTGAAGAGCAAGAATGCAAGCACGACGCATATGTTGTCGTTAAAAATGGGCAACTCGTCTCAGGCATCATTGACAGGCGCTCAATCGGCTCTGAGCAATCCGAAAGCTTACTTCACAGAATCATCAAAGATTACGGCACTCAGGCAGGACGAGAATTCCTAAACAACATAACTCACATGCTTAAAACGTTCATTTCAATGAGGGGCTTTAGCTACACCTATGACCAACTGGTTCTTTCGCCCAAGGCTCGTAACCGCATGGCAAAAACCATGGATCGCATACAGAAAAAAATCGATGAACACATCGAAAACTACCGCAACGGAACCCTTCCACGTTTGCCAGGGCAAACACTCGAAGAATCCTTTGAAATCTATGTTATGCACGAACTAGCAACAGCCAGAGACGAATCAGGCAAAATAGCAGACGACGACTTTACCTTAGAAAATGCAGGCATTGTCATGACAAGAACTGGTGCAAGAGGCTCAAGCTTAAACATCGGTCAAATGGCGGCTTGTGTTGGTCAACAATCCGTCCGAGGCAAACGTATTCTCAGGGGATATGCAGACCGTGCACTTCCCCACTTCACACCTAATGACCCACGACCAAGAGCCAGAGGGTTCGTCTACAACTCCTACCAAACAGGCTTGGATGCGATAGAATTTTTCTTCCACGCTATGGGTGGCAGAGAAGGTCTAGTTGACACTGCCGTTCGTACACAACAAAGTGGTTACATGCAGCGAAGGCTAATTAACGCACTTGAACACATCCGACTGGAATATGATAGTACTGTTCGTGATTCAGCAGGGGACATTATTCAGTTCCGTTATGGCGAAGATGGTGTTGACCCAGCAAAAAGTGACCACGGAAAAGCCGTCAACGTTAGTCGACTTATTGAACAAATCAAAATTGGTCAAGAAAAAGGCGAGATAGCTTCAGCTGACTTCATCAAAAAGCAACTCAAAGCTGTAGAAAACCAACTAACACCTATATTACTAAACCAATTAAAACAAAGTTTTGCCAAAAACAAGCTCACAGAGAAAAGTGTTGAACGTGCAGCGACTCTTACTGCAGAACAATACAAACGTGCTTTGATGGAGCCCGGTGAAGCAGTAGGAATAGTTGCCGCGCAATCAATCGGTGAACCTGGCACTCAGATGACCCTTAGAACCTTCCACTATGCAGGTGTCAAAGAACAAAACGTTACCTTAGGTTTACCAAGACTGATCGAAATTGTAGACGCACGTAGAATTCCATCAACGCCAATTATGACTATCTACTTGACAGGTGAACATGCCAAGAGCAAGGAAGCGGCAGTTGAAGTTGCACGAAACATCATCTATACTTCGGTTGAGAACCTCGCTTCAGCAATCTACGAAGACCCTGTTCGCGAAGAAATCATAATCGAGCTTAACAAGCAAATGATGGATGATCGAAACATAACAATGGATGAGCTCAAAGAGCGGTTAGAGTTGCAGAATGCTACTATAACAATAACTGATAATACAGTGGAAATTAAGCCAAAGAAGGCTGAGCAAATCAAGAGGATGCTTGCAAAGATTCCAGGCTTCCAAGTTAAAGGGGTGCCTGACATTAAACGTGTTCTTGTAACCGAAGAGAGTGGCGAATGGGTTATCCGCACTGACGGGTCAAACCTTGCCAAAGTCCTAGAGGTTCCTGGAGTAGACACGTCAAGAACAACCACCAACAACATTCACGAAATCGCAAAAACACTAGGCGTTGAAGCGGCAAGAAATGCGTTAGTTCATGAAGCTAAAGGTGTCTTGGAAGATCAAGGCTTAGATGTTGATGTGCGTCACGTTATGCTCGTGGCAGACATGATGACCACTACAGGTGATGTCCAGCAAATCGGCAGACACGGAATCAGCGGCAAGAAAGCCAGTGTGCTTGCGCGCGCCGCATTCGAGATTACTGTGCCTAACATTGTTGAGGCAGCGGTTAAAGGTGAAAGTGATCCTTTGGCTGGTGTGACAGAAAACGTTATAGTTGGGCAATCAATACCAATCGGCACAGGCTTAGTTGAATTGTACATGTCAACTTTCGAGAAGCAAGCAAAGCAAGGAGGAAAAACAGAAGCATGATAGATATTGATAAAGCGTTAGCATCAGCAGTGAAAACAGGTAAGGTGTCCTTTGGAACCAATGCTGCATTGCAGAACGCCAAAACAGGCAAAGCTAAGATGATAGTTTTAGCCGCAAACTGTCCAAAAGAGTTAAAAGAAAAGATAGAATACTATGGTGAAATCTCTAACGTCCCCGTGATAACATACAAAGGTGACTCAATGGATTTAGCGGAAGTCTGCAACAAACTTTTCATTATTTCAGCTTTAACCATCCGTGAAACTGGGGACTCAGATATTCTCAAAATAACTGAACAACAATAAAAAAATAAATGGAGGAAAAAAACTGACAACTGGCATAAAAATCACCTGCGACGAAATGCGATACATAGCTTTATTTGAAAGCATAAGCGGCGCCAGCGTGAAAGACTGCATAATCGACGAAGAACAAGAACGCGCAATCTTCATAGTCAACCAAGGCCAAGTGGGCGTTGCCATAGGCAAAGGCGGCAGAAACATCCATACCCTTGAGCGCATGACAGGCAAAAAACACGAAATCATCGAATACAGCGAAGATCCCGTAACATTCATGAAAAACGCCCTAAAACCTGCAGCAGTCCGAGAGATACGGGTTACCGAACGCACCGATGGCAAAAAAATGGCAGTCATTACAGTCAACCCTAAAGACAAGGGCGTCGCAATAGGTAAGAACGGCAAGAACGCCGAACGTCTGCGCTTTTTGGCAAAACGATACTTTGACATTCAGAACGTAAGCATCACCTAAGTTACGCCTTCGCTGGCTAACTGGGCGATGACACGTTGTGTTCATCGATTATTGTTGAACCTAAATATATCAAAGCCTAGATACTGCTCTAAGCATTTTAGGCTTTTACCAAAATAATGTTTCAAAGGGTTTAGTCAAGAAACCTTTACTAAATTTAGTCAACAAACTTTAACGAGAACCGTTTTATTTCAAAGCTTATTCGGTTGTAAGTGGTGACGACCGAATGAAAAATAAAAAAGGCGTTATCTTTTTTGCTACTTTAACCTTATTGTTGACTACCGCATTGTTATGCTTAAACCCTGTTGAGGCAAGCACACAAAACATCTCTGGTGACTGGCCAATGTTTCGTCATGACCCACAGCACTCTGGGACCTCTTCTGAGACCGGGTTGCTTTGGTGTTTTGACACTGGCGATAAAGTACGTTCGTCTGCCGCAGTTGTTAACGGCGTTGTGTATGATGCCTCAAATAACGGTTACGTTTATGCTTTTGACGCGTTCACTGGCAGTGTAATTTGGCGATATAATAGTGGAAGTCAGGTAGAGTCGTCTCCTGCAGTGGTTAATGGTGTTGTGTACATTGGAATCTTATGGGATGGTCAACACGGCTACATCTGCGCTTTAGATGCTGCTGATGGCTCGTTAATCTGGCGATTTACAACTAACAGCGGAGTTGAGTCCTCTCCGACAGTGGTTAACGGAGTTGTTTACATTGGCACATATTCTGGTTACGTTTACGCCTTGAATGCTACTAATGGTGCCAAAATCTGGTCTTACCTTACAGGAGACTTTGTATTTTCTTCTCCTGCAGTGGTTGACGGCGTCGTCTATATCGGTTCGGGAGACGGCTACGTCTATGCCTTGGGCGCTGGCGATGGCGCATTGATCTGGTCATTTTGCACCGGAGGCGCTGTCTATTCCTCGCCAGCAGTTGTTGACGGTGCTGTCTTTGTTGGTTCACATGATTGCTATGTGTACGCATTGAGGGCTTGTGATGGCTCTTTAATCTGGCGCTACCGTACTGGCGGCTTTGTCGATTCGTCTGTTGCTGTTGCAGGCGGTAAAGTTTATGTTAATTCTGGTGACGGCTTTGTTTACGCTTTGAGCGCTGATGAGGGTTCAAAGTGCTGGTTGTTTAGTAATCCGTATGCTATGGCAAACTATTCAAGTTATGTGTACTCGTCTCCTGCAACTGTTGGCAATACCGTTTACGTTGGTTCACGCGACGGCTACATCTTTGGTTTGAACACTCGCAACGGCTCATTAGTTTGGGCCTATCGCACTGGAGGGTTCATATTTTCTTCGCCCTCAGTAGCCAATGGTGTGGTCTACCTTGGCTCGTTTGACGGAAAAATCTACGCGATAAGCACCGCAATTACCCCATCCACTACTCCACCACCTATTCCTATCCCCCAACTGACGGCAACTCCCTCACCAGCGCCGATTTTAACGTCTGCACCTGCGTCGACAGTCATACTCACTGCTGCTTCCACCCCCGCGGCTACTGAAGACCCAGAATCAGACAATTCAGGTCAAAACTTAACGACAAAGTCAACTCGGGTGATTCCAACTCAACCGATAACAAATCCAATACTCGAAGAGTCGTGGATTGGAAACTTTGTTCTCTTAGGCATAATTATCGCGACAGCCATCATAGCAGTGGTGTCCTTGTTCCGCATTTTCAGAATAAGCAAGGAAGGTATCTTTAATCCAGCAGAAGGCGACAATTAACAGATAAAGATAGACCTTGAGTAGCTACTGAAGAACATGCTAACCTGCCCTTTTTTTCTAATTTCTTATGTAAAATTTAAAGCTTGATTATACATAATATTGTGAGTTGGTTGGCATGGCGGACTCACACGAAGAAGAAATCTACTCTATCATGTTCGCTTCACTTAAGCATCCAGTTAGGCGCAAAATTCTCCGTATGCTCGGAAACAAATCCATGACATTTATGGAAATGGTTGAAGAACTTGGAGTTTCTAGTCCCCATCTGACTTATCACCTTGAAAGCCTAGGCGAACTAGTTTCAAAATTGGATAATGGCAAGTATAAGCTGTCAGCGTTTGGCTTAGCCACCGTGAGCGCCATGAAGGGTGTAGAGGATGTTCGTGAAGTTGAGCCTAAACGTAATCAGACTAATTTTAAGGGGAAAGCAATTTTTGGCATGATGCTGGCGACGATTGTGCTTTTGGCAAGCGTATCCGTTTTTCAATTTGCCACCATAAACCAGCTTTCCAGCTCTCAACAAGCGCTTTTGGAAGAAAACCAGCAATTGGTGGCTTGGGGTGTAGGTACTGACAAAATGGCTAATTTTGTGAGAAACATAACTCACATAGATACTAGACGATACACCATTTCCTTGCTAAGTAGCACAGTACAGTGGCGGACTGATTTAGGCGGAGTCTCTGAAGAAGAATCGCAGTATTCTTTCAAAAGCAGCACCAGCAATTTGAATATTGATTTACGGTTTAGGAACGGTCACTTCTCACGGTATGAGCTTACTATGATTGAGAGTTATCCTATTTTTACTCAAGTTGAACCTTACGATATTTTACAAAACGCTAGAGGTATCCTTGCCCGATACAGAGTCTATTCAGGCGATGCGTACCTGACAGAAATGAGCGACCTTTTAGCCACCGTTAACGAAACTCGCAACTTGGCCATAACTAAGGGTAATATGAAGTTGGAGATAACTGTTTCAGGGAACACTGTTGTGCTGTTTTGGATGTATACAGAGAATAACATTGATTATCAAGCTAAAGGCTTGCAAATGACTTTTCAAGGTAACGTTTTAACGACCATGAGTGATGGCTATTTCCTCTACACTAAAGGAGATGATGGCATGACTGTTACGGCAGAACAGGCAGTGAATATTGCTAAGAATTACGTTAAAACGTTGACTTGGACTATTGAGGGAAAACAGGTTTCTGGATTTAATGTTTTAGATACGCCTTTGTCTGTTCAGCTTGTTCCTCATACCCGTAGTAACTCTGTAGCACTGATACCTTATTGGTATGTGAAGTTAAGTCTTGACAGAATTTACGTGGGAGGCATAAATGAAGTTGCAATTGGAATCTACGCTGACACAGGTCAGGTATCGGATGTACAAATGCTAAGCGGAGCAGCATAGACGCATAAGCGCTACATGTAGAGCGGTTGAACTTTGGCGATTGGTTGTTTAGATGCTTCGCTATGAGCTTTTACTTTTAACTGTTTATTTTGGATTAAGTTGCGTTAAGTTGTCTTTAGACGATATGGGTTTGTATTGTGCTTTTTTGAATGGTGCTGCATGTTTTTAGGAGTTGAATTAATTCGTTGTGTCTTTTTAGGAAGTCTATGCCGTTCTTGGTTATTACATAAATTTCTACGTCGCCGTTGCAGGTTAAGGAAATTAATTTTTTATTTAATAGGTATGGTAAGTAATCGTTTAGCTGTGTAAAGCTCAGGTTGGCTTTGTACATTATTTGAGTTTTTCGTGCACCCTTTTTTGTAATTTCAAGAATTTTTGCCATAATTCCAAATTGGTCTCTGCGCTTTGTTTTACTTGCTAGCGTTGCTTTCACTTCTCCTTTCTCTGTAAAGTATGAGCTAGTGTGTCTTGTGTCTTATATCTTTTATCATATTCCATATTTTAACATTGTTCTTGCATCAATCGTGCCTAAGTGTTCAGTTATACTAGCGGCATTTGCGATGCGGAATAGAAAGCCTTTATTGCGTCCGCGAGAAAAACACCACGTGATTGGTATGATAGTTGGCGTAATCTCGGATACACATGATAATTTACCTCTTGTAGAGCGAGCCGTGCAAACTCTAAATGAGCAGAAGGTCGGTTTAGTGCTTCATGCTGGCGATTACGTTGCGGGGTTTGTTATCCCAAAATTCAAGGCATTAACCTGCAAGCTCGTTGGTGTCTTTGGCAATAACGATGGAGACCATGAACTATTAAAGAAACGCTTCAGCGAAACCAGCAATTGCACAATTCATGACAGGTTTGCAGCAGTAACGGTGGACGGCAACTATAGAGTTGCTTTGCTTCATGGCGATGAAGTTGAACTGCTTAATGCGTTGGCTGACAGCGGCTACTTTAACGCTATAGTGCATGGACATTCTCACTTGAAAGGTATACAACGCAGAGGCAAAACCTTGATGATTAACCCTGGCGAAGTCTGTGGGTACCTGACTGGAAAACCCACAATTGCATTGCTTGATACTGTGAAGCATGAGGCAGAGATAATTGAACTCTAACTCGAACAAGCCTCACGAAAACTATAGACCCCCTTATTTATACTATAAATGGTCGTGGTTTGTTGCTCTGCCACTACCCCTATCCCCCTATAAAAAGCAGTTTGGATGTTGGGTTACAGTGGCGGTTTTACTACGACCATCAGGCGCTGGCTGGCGCAGTCTTAGCAGTTTTTACCACGACCAACCCCTGTGAAGGCAACAGTTAACCGTAATGGTCGTAGTAGCCAATGGTCGCAGTAAAAACAGCATGCTTTTGGCTTGAAAATGCACCAACACGATAGACCCCTCTATAGTTTCTGCAATGAGTTTCTAATAGGCGGCAAATAGGTTCGCGCAACCTACCCCTCTATAGTTTCAACATAGAACCACTAATAGCATCCAAATATGCTCGCCAAAGACTAAATTTTCTTCTATTACGTGATGGATAGGCATATTGGTGAGTTTAATGCCAATAGAAAGCGGAAAGTCTCAAATCAACAGTATATCATTTGAGTGCGTTTTTCTTCCTTATACGACTAACTCCTTCCGCAATAGCAACACCCACAAAAGAATAGAACAAGCCAGGAAAAACTATCTGTAGCAAACTCAATGGGATAACCACAAAAGATGATTTTGACCAAGAACCCATTCCTCCATCTGGGAGCGTAATGTTTCCTGAACTGATTGTTGGGCTAGTTTGAATCTTGGCTTCGGCTAAAACGTTAACATTGAAAATTATGATAATAATCAATACCGCAAGAAGCATGGCAAATGCAAAGAGTGAAGATTTGAATAAATCGTATATATCATGCGAGTTGGCTCTTTTTACAGTTAACCTCCACATTACAGCACCAGGCACTACAACGCCAAAGATTCTCACCAAAAGCACAAGCCCAAAGAAGAGAGGAATAGCTTTCAAATTCATCGACGCTAAAACATAAAAAGTCCAAAAAAATGGGTTACCCATGGTTACTACAAACCCAGCGAACCCAATAAGCAAAGCATCAAACCCGCGCAAAGGTGATGCCTCTTCTTTCTTTTCCTTAAACGTTTCTAGAAATTGCGCAGCCAAACGACCTTTCTCAGTTAGTAAGTACCGACCGCTTTCATCTTTCTCTATTAAATCAGCGAGAATTTTTAGGTGGTAATTAAATTTCCCAGTGTTTGCGGCTTGAACAGCCCCCATTAGGTCCATGTAAGACAAGTTTTGACCTCTGTTTAAGGCTAAGACGATTTTGCGGCGGATAGGGTGTTTGAGAACATCTTGAAAGGTTTCAAAGCTCACACCCATAGACTAACTACCTTTACTACCCGTTAAGTTTGAATTTGGCAATTTAAGATTATTTGACTAACCTGTTAATCAAAAATTAGTCAAAGCTTTGTTATAGATAATCAGTGTATAAGGTTCTATTTTGTTTATTAACCACCATGCAAGAAAGGCAGGTTGTTCTAAAACAAAAAAGTGGGGAGTTTACGGTTTTCCGTATTTTTCTTCCACTTTATTTTTTTCGGGCAGGTCAAGTCTGAGCCTTATTGTTGTTGCGGCTCCATCTAAGCGATGTTTTTAGCGCTGCAGATCCATATCGCCGTTTGAAACCTGCTGCTCATAGCTTAGATGCCAACATAATGCATGTTCAGCCCAGTGAGGCAAAGTCTTAATCGCACACTAATCTTTCGCTGTTTGGATTAGCACGCTTCTATGCCTCAATGCAATGCATCTAAAGCTTGCTCCTTGACCTGCAATAACCTACTCTGCATCCGCCTCGTATATAGTTTGTGACAAATCTGGCACAGGGCTGCACAATAATGTTCCATTTGCTACAAACGCTTTTTTCTTGGGAAATATTTACGAGTTCTCAAGCCAAGCTTTACCAGCGAAAGCATCAAGGGCACCTCTAAAAGTGGACCAATCACGGTGGCTAGCGCTGCTCCTGAACCGATTCCGTAGAGAGTGACTGCCACCGCGATGGCGACTTCGAAGTGGCTACTGCTACCAATGATGGTGGTATCAATGGCGCTCTCGTACTTCCATCCTAAAAAGTAACCCAGCGGATACGTCCAACCAATCATTATGACGTAGTGTAGCAGGTTGGGTATGGCGAGGTAACCGACGAGAAGCGGATTGTTGAGAATTGTTTGTCCTTCAAATGAGAACAAAACAATCAATGTTAACAGTAACGCAACGATGGAAATTTTACCAACAATTGGATTATATTTATCCTTGAACCATTCCTCACCTTTCTTTTTGATGATCACCCGCCTCGATATTGCCCCTGAAGTGACAGGTAACGCAATAAACACTAAAACGCTAATAGCGATTAAATCCCACGGCACTGGGATGCTACTAACGCCCAAGTAGAGTGCGGCAAGCGGAGCATACAGCCCAAGCATAAGCAAAGCGTTAAACGCGGTATTTATGAGTCCTTGAGCCATGTCGCCTCTGGCTAGATACATCCACCACATAACCATCGCCGTGCAAGGCGACAAGCCCAGAAGAATCAAACCTGCAATGTACTGGGGGTTGCCAGCGAAAAACGTGTTTGCCAAAAAAGTCATCAGTGGCGGAGCGATAACCCAGTTAGCAATTATCGTGACAAGAAGCGGCTTTGGATTTCTTGCAGCCTTTTTCACATCACTAAACTGTATGCCGACAACGGTTGGATACATCATAAAAAACAAAAGCACACCAATGGGGATTGATAGCTGTGCAAACTTTAACGAATCCATAAACTCGCCAAAGGCGGGAAAGAACCTGCCCACAAGCAAACCCACCACAATGCAGATTGCTATCCAAAGCGTAAGGTACTTTTCCCAAAGCCCCAACGACAACTCTTTCTTTAAGTGCTCCTCTTTTGGTTCCAAACTATTCCTCTCCTGAAGGACTACAACACATCTGTTCCATAACCTCTTTCTGCAACGTGCTAATGAAGTCAGGAGTTAAGGCATCAACCGCTTTATACACCCGCGCATCAACGATAGAGTACATTCTTTTTGTTCCGTCCTTGCGGCACCTGATTATTCCCGCATCCCGCAGAATTTTTAGATGACGAGAAACAACTGGCTGAATCAAATTGAGGTGGGGCACTATTTCGCAGACGCATTTTTCGCCGTCACGCAAGAACGCAAGTATTTCGAGTCTGTCTGAGGCTGAGAGGGCATGGAATATTTGAGCTTTGAATCTGAGTTGAGCTGCTGCTTGTTGTGCCATGGTTCGAAATATTGTTTATAACAATATTTAAATATTTGCATAGAAGAGTTGTTTTACAAGCGTCCAAAAGATACCAAGTGATAAAAGTTGACTGAGGGGCACATCAGAATCAGAAGCTTCGAAGAATTCAAACAGGCAGTCGCCGAAAAGAAGCCCGCTTCAATCGTGTTCATCCTTGAACAAAACGGCTTCTCACAAAACAAAGAACTCTCCACCCTAAAACTCATAATGCTCCACGACAAACGCTACTACATCTTCTACGACTTCCCAAAAGGCGAAAACCTAAGACAAACGGGTATACCATTGCATCCTGATAAGAAAGGTATCCTAAATTTAGATGAGGATGAAGTCAAGGCTTTTCTGAAAAAACAGTTTGCAAATCTAGAAGTTTACTCGTTCTGGACAATGTAGGCAAAGGTGGTTTGAATGGTTGAAAGAGCATTTCACGGCGTTCCCAGATGTATGATACCTTGGTATCCAATTATCAACTATGAAAAATGTGGCTCCTGTGGAAAATGTGTGGAATACTGCAAGCATGGTGTCTATGGCTTTGAGGAGAAACAAGGCAAAAGAAAACCCTTCGTAAAAAAAGCTGACAACTGCATTGTATACTGTAACTGTTGTGACGCCGTATGCCCCTCAGGCGCCATTAGCCATCCTTCAAAACTGGAAACAGGCAAAATCATCAGCAAACTAAGAAAAAAAATGGAATAAAGAACCAATCAATCGCTTAGACGCGATTAATATTTTCTTTATTGTGTGTTAACCCTTTACTATACAATGCGTAGACGCCTTTTTCTCTGACCGGAGGCATTGCTTTTTGTGCTAAGACTTCCAAGGATTCGACGATTTCAGGCAGAAGCTTTGCTGGAATGCCAATGAACATATGTTCAGGCGGGGTATCGGTAGCTTGGCGACACCCATAACAGCCAGGAGTCATATTTATTTCGCCAGTTATGTAAGGCACAGTTGTCACATCAACGCATTCAGCTTGGAAAATGGATGAGTTAAAGTTAAGCCGCCCGCCTTCCTTAAAATTTCTAGCTAAACCAATCCACATTATGTGTTCAGGAATGCTCTCTATAATGACGACATCTGGCTCCATTGGGAAATCTCTTAGAGGCCCTGCAACAACAGCTTTCGTCGTGCCCTCCTTTATTCTTGGCATCATACGCATCGTCTTAGCTGCTGCTTCCTTGTTTGCGAATAATCCGAGGGTACACAGCATTTCTCCTGTTGAGATTTTTTCTGCCAATGACCCTAGTCCTAAGGCTGCTTTTGCTGCTGGACACGCCAACTTTTCAGCGTTTAGTATTAAAGTTTGTCCTTTTCTGGCTAGCATAAGAAACTGGCAGTAACGGCTATTTTGAGTCGGCAATCTGATGTTGGGCAAGGGGTCTTCAGTTTTGATGATTTTTATGGCTAATGGCGGAGAACCTAAGCCCAAGATTTTTTCGATTTTTTGACTGAGAATTTGGTTTTCCACAGATTCACCCTGTAGATTCAGTCTATTCAGAACAATATTTAAATATTGTTATATTTAGTAATAGTAATAAAGGTTGTGAAGAAAACGGCTGAAGAATCATATGAGGGAGTTCCTCGCGAAAAAATACCTTGGGATCCACAAATAGACTATAAGAAATGTATTGCCTGTGGGAAATGCGTTGACTATTGCCATGTTGGTGCTTTCAAGTTTGAAGAAAAAGACGGCAAAAAGAAAACTGTAGTAAACCCAAACAAATGCATTGTATTCTGCAGAGGTTGCGAAGACATCTGCCCTGCTGGTGCAATTTCGCATCCGTCAGAAGAGGAAACGCAAAAAATAATTGACGAACTCAAAAAAGCTAAAGCGTAATACCAACCCAAACACTATCACTGGACAGTGAAGCGTTTTTGAAAAAAATCTTGTTTGTCTGCGTTGAAAATGCAGGCAGAAGCCAAATGGCAGAAGCATTCGCCAAAAAATACGGCAAAGACCAGTTTGATGTTTCCAGCGCCGGCAACAAACCCGCAGACAAGGTGAACCCAGTAGTGGTTGAAGTCATGAAAGAGAAGGGCATCGACATTTCAAACAACAAGCCTAAAATGATAACCGCAAAGATGGCAATGGACGTAGACTTAATTGTAACTATGGGCTGCAGCGCTCAAAACCTTTGCCCAGGTCCATTCTTTAAGCCAGTGATAGACTGGGCGCTGGAAGACCCAAAAGGGAAGCCTATAGAAAAAGTTAGAGAAATACGTGATGAAATAGAGCGAAAAATCCAGAACCTGATAGCTGAAAACCTGAAAAGTTAATAGATAGAAGGTAAGCAAGAAAATGAAAGTTTACATAGGAATGAAAGAGAAAACAGCACCTGAAATCTTTGAAGCAGAAAACCAGCCCACCAAGCAAACGCACCCAAAATACGATTTCGTGTATGGTCCTTTTAGAACCTTTGATGACGCGAAACGATATATTGATGCTATGGGCGGACTAGCTTGCGGGGAAGGCTAAACCAATTTTTTTCCAAGCTCAGCACCTGTCTGTGTTTTGTGACGCAAGAAAGCTCTTGCAACTAATGGAACTATTAACCCTGCAAGCACTCTTGGTATAAAGATTAACAAGGCACCAGAGGCATCCCCACCAAGAATAGGGGAGAATTGGCTGGCAACAGAGAGCAACAGCGACCCCGCAAGCCCAGCTATAATCCCTGCCAGCGCCATGTGGCGGTAACTGCTTGAACGTTTACCTAAAGCCCCCGCAATATAACCTATCAGCATAGCGCTAACAAGATTACTCAATAAACTTATGTCACCGCCACCTTGAGCGGCATAAAGTTGATCCGAGTAGTAGAGCGCATAAAGGCTGCCTAAAATAAATCCTGTTGCTCCGCCAGCCCATTGATTCCAAATTAATCCGAGCAGCATGGGGATGCTGACAACGACAATCGCTTCTAGCAAGGTATACTTGAGTCCTATAAGAGCTGGTGATGATGCCAACGAAACGCCAACAATTAAGAATGCAACCAAGGTAGGGATAACTACACCGAATACTGCGTCAACTACTTTGCCCTCTATCAAACCATTAAACAAGATTTCTCAGCTCAGTACCTTTTTGAAGTAAAAGCTTAATTAGCCTTTTGAGAATAAATCGCCATTTACAAGTTATATTTAGCTTAGCGTTCCTTTGATTGCGTCAGCTTTCAGCCTCAGAAAATCCATCGCGTCTTCAAAATCAAGACAAGAATCACCGTATTTCTCAGGGCTTTTCAAAGTGCAGTGCCCCTCTTTCCAGTTTATACAAGTATTCTGGTTACAAGAAGGATAATCCAACAGCAACACACCAACTAAATACTCTAGGCGGCGTAATCTTTAGGTTTTTTGTTTACGCCCATGCCGTACCAGAAGAACACTTTAGCAATCACAGGAATCAAGACTCCGCAAAGAATTCGGGGCAACACGTTAAGCAGAAAACCATCCCAACCAGTCACCACGTTTGAGGGCGAAAGCTGAAAAATCCCAAAAAGCAACACTCCGCCGATGGCTGTTGCGATTACCCCAGAGATGGCCATTCTGCGGAAGTCTTCGGAACGCTTGTTTAACGCTCCAGCCATGTAGCCAATCAGCATGGCGCTAAGGGTGTAGGCAAGCAGTATGGTGCCAACGCCAAAGTGGAATCCTGAGGTTCCACCTCCCCTGAACTGGTCTGCCCAATACAAAGAGTAGAGGCTGCCCATCAAGAAGCCTGAAGCGCCGCCTGCCCACCGATTCCAAACCAGCCCAAGCAGAAGCGGCACAGCCACGATTACGGTGAGTTCGAGGATTTGCATGGTGATTCCTATTATGAATCCTGTGGACTCGGAAAAACCAATCAGTGAGTTAAGCACTGAGATGCCAACGATGGCTAAGACAACAATTAAGGGGGCGACGATTCCGTAGAGTATGTCAGTTTTTTTCCAATCTTTCCAGCTGAGGCTCAAATTATCACCAAGTTAGGTAGCGAGTTAAGTTTATAGTAATATATGAATATTGCTATAGTTTTGCTTTTGCATTCAAAGAAACAGCTGAAAAATCAAGCGCAAATATTTATGAGTAAGAATCATTTTGGATAACACCGCAACTCACTGTTGCAGGCAGGGGTCGCCGAGCATGGTCAAAGGCGTAGAGCCGCCTTAAAAAGCGTCGCGCATGCTTCAGGAGCCTATCCTGTAGAGGTTCATGGGTTCAAATCCCATCCCCTGCACCACTTATTTTTGGTCACTACCTCCTTAGCAAGTTCTAGTCAAGAAACTTTGACTGGGTATCATTTTCGTTTGTCAAGAAACCTTGACAAAAAAGGCTTTATGGCGATATCAGTAAACACAACGCGGAACAAAATTGGTGCTAAGTGCTCAAAGTTGCTGTCTCAAATGTTTAGGGGCTGTTTGAAAAAATATATGAATGATGAAGCCGTATGGGAGAGCATGGGTGTGGTTGGCTATTAAACAGCGAATCTTCCTCTCCTTACTCGTAGGAGTCCTAATCGCTGTAAGCGTTCTTAGCGTAGTGTACATTGAACCAGTCAACTCTTGTTATGGCCCCCACATAACCTCAGAGATCGACAGAAACTACGTTTACATAAACGAAACCGTCACCGTAACAGGGCAGGTTTGTCCTGCAGAAGAAAACAAAACAATCAGGGTTGCCTTTACAAGACCAGACTACACCTTCATCGAACAGTATGTTCTAACCGACCCAGAAACAGGAAATTTTTCAGTCACTCAACAGCTTGACATGGTCGGCTACTGGAACATTTTTCCCATTCACGGGCACATATGCGACAGACTATTCGCCGAAGTAACAGACCCCACTAATCCAGAAGCAACAGCGCCGACACCTAACCTGCCAGCGATGAAAGTTAACTATTCTGTAATTGCGGCAGCCGTGGCTTTCCTTAGCGTTGGAACAGTCGCGTTAGTAGCGGGAAGAAAAAACAAAACAAGAAAAATCAGTTCTTTGAGATTGTTTGTGCAGATTGGGTTTATTTTTTTCATTTTCTTCGGCATCTTTATCGACCACCAACGCCTACCCGTGCCTGCAGAGCAAATAGCGCCACATGAAGCCTTAATCGGCAACAACGTGCTTGGCGTATCGATGCCTGATGGGATTCCGATGCCGTTTTTCGGATGCTACTACCCATGCGGAAAAACCGTAACTTGCGCTCTGTGGGAAATCCAATCCTACATTTACCCCTTCTTTGATGTTGGACGCGGGTGGGGAGTAAACTACGACTCGCCAGGCATTTTGCGGTTGACAGTTGTTTTCGGCGTTATCATCTTGGCGGCAGTAGTGCTGGGGCGGTTCTTCTGCGGCTGGATTTGTCCCTTCGGCTTATATGTTGATTTGATGACTCGCCTAAGAAAAGCCCTCAGAATTAAACGCAGGGAACTCTCCGAGAAATTTAACGGTAAATTCCACCAATTAGGTTACGTCATATTGGCAGTCATAATTATTCTAAGTGTGCTTTTCGCTTCTCAAACCTTAACTGGCACCCAGCTTGTGGCTGGAACTGAAAAAGGCGGTTTTGTCTATCAGTACTTTTCAGCGCCGTTCTGCCAAGTCTGCCCCATGAAACCACTGTGCATGCTTTCGCAGACAAGCGTTGGATTGCTACGTACAGAGTGGATTTTTGAAACCACCACAGGCGACTTTTATCAACTGGGCTTTTACGTAACCTCACTTAACCTCATCATTCTAGGCATAGTTACATTGGCAGCGTTCTTTGTTCGCCGCTCATGGTGCAGAATCTGCCCACTCGGCGCCCTAATCGCGCTGTTTAACAGGTTCCCGCCCTTCAAGTGGATAAGCGGTGTGCGCTTGAATAAGGTTGAAGAGAAATGCACCAAGTGCGGCGTGTGCAAGCGTGTTTGCCCAACCCAAGTTACGGAAGTGTATGAGCAAAAGAGCGGTGATGTTGCAAGTTCACAGTGCATCTATTGCCTGCGCTGTGTCGAAATGTGTCCCTATGAGGATTGCTTGCAATTCAAGTTTGCAGGGAAAACGGTTTGCAAATCAAGGAACTGGTTAAATGACTCAAACAGTTTAAAGGTGATTGAGTAATGAAAAAAACAAGCTTTACCAAAAAACTGATACTTACTGTTCTTTGTATTGCTGTTTTGACAATGCCCATTCTTCTAAAACCAGCGAATTCGCAAGATATTTTGCAGACAATTTTCATACGCGCCGACGGCACTGTCTCGCCTGAAACGCCGCTTATTCAGCGAAGCGGAAATGTCTACACCTTTACAAGTGACATTAATGCTGCCATCAAGATACTCAAAAGCGACATAGTTATCGATGGCGCAGGCTACACGCTTCGCGGACCATATGACGGAACACAGAAGGGCATTTGGGACGTGGGCAGTGGACCAGACCAGATGCCTGAAAATGCAGAGTATGAATACACGCTTGGCATAGACATAGGCGACAAAAAAGTTCAAGGCGTACTCATAAAGAACGTTAACGTGAAAAATTTTAGCATAGGCATGTACATTTGGACGCAAAACAACACAATAATGGATAACGCCGTGTCAGAATGCATTGTGGGGATAATGATTTCAGGCTCAGACTGCACGGTGATTCGAAACTACATTGCTAACAACAAGCAAGGTCTCTTCTTTGGCTTCAACGGCGACCCAAACCAAATACCTACCGACATAATAATCGCGGAAAATAGTTTTGTGGGCAACGTTATGCAGCTTAACGGTTGCATGTGCGAGGAATACCCAGAGGACGAGGAGCCGCACGCGTGGGATAATGGGCAGAGAGGCAATTACTGGAGCGACTATAACGGAACCGACACTAACAATGACGGCATAGGCGACACGCCCTACGTCATAGACGTCCAAAACCAAGACCGCTATCCGTTGATGCAGAATCCTGCTAAGCTGCCAGTTCCAACACCGAAATTTCCATTTGAGGTTGTAGTTCTTGTTGTCTTAGCGCCCGTGCTTGTGGTTGTTGCTTTCTTGGTTTTGAAACGAAGGAAAAAGGCTTAAGCGTGCAACGTCACTTTTTTATTCTCAGCGTTCAAGTAAAGTTAGAGGGTTTGATGTTTGAAGGTTGTTGGTTTTAACGGAAGCGCAAGAAAAGACGGCAACACTGCCCTCTTGATTCGTCGAGTATTTTCAGTTCTTGAAAGCGAAGGCATCCAAACCGAACTGGTGCAGCTTGCGGGCGAGCAGATTCACGGTTGCATGGCGTGCGGTACCTGCCGAAAAGTCAAAAACATGGAATGCAAGATTGTAAAAGATAACGTTAACGCATACATTAAGAAGATGGTTGAGGCAGACGGCATAATTCTTGGTTCACCCACTTACTTTTCGATGATGTCTCCTGAGTTGAAAGCTCTCATTGACCGCGCAGGATACGTTGCCAGAGCCAACGGCGACCTGTTCAAACGTAAAGTCGGCGCTGCGGTGGTTGCGGTGCGCAGGGCAGGTGGAATCCCCACTTTTGACGCCATTAACCATTTTTTCCTAATCAGCCAAATGATTGTGCCCGGCTCATCCTACTGGAACGTGGGCATTGGCTTGGGCAAGGGCGATGTTGAAAAGGATGAGGAGGGCATGAAAACGATGGATGACTTGGGGAAAAACATGGCGTGGCTAATCAAGAAAATAAAAACCTGAAGAAGCGTCTTTAAGATTGCATAGCGAGTTCTACGCCTGGGATTCGTTTTTTCTCGTAAACTATATCCATTACTTTGGAAAATCCAGTAATCCATACCAGATAAATGAGGCCGATTAGAATCCAAACGGGCAAAACCTGCATCGTTTGAAATATAATTGTGCGTCCTGCACCGACTATGTCCATGAGACCTACATAGGATAATACAGCCGTGCTTTTTGTTAGAGAACAGAATTCATTCGTCCAAGATGGGATTACTATCCTATAGGCCTGTGGCAGAATTACATGGCGAAGTGTCTGGAACCTTGACATTCCTACTGACATGCCCGCGGCCATTTGATCGTCAAATATTGTTTGCATTGCACCTTTAATGTAGCCTTTTTGGTAACCTGCACTATTTAATCCGAAAACCAAGAAAGCCAACAAGTAATGGTCAATCTGAACGTTAAGTATAGCTGGCACCGTGTATACCGCTATAAATAATTGAACAAACAGTGGGCTTCCTCGGAAGAATTCAACGTAAACTGCGATTGCTCCCCGTATGAGTTTTCCTCCATAAATATCCCCTATTGCCAACAAAGTTCCCAATATTAATCCAAGAGCTACACCGAATAGCGTGATCTCTATGGTCAGAGTTAACCCTTGTATGATATCGAGGTAATATCGGGGGTCTAAGAGGAACTCAAACATTCAACTATTCCCTTGTAGTTCGCTTAATGATTCTCGTCATGAACTGTTTGGCACGATCAGTATTCGGAGCATTGAAGAATAGTGACGGCGGTCCCGTTTCAATCACATGACCTTCATCATAAAATATCATTTCTTCCGCGACTTCCTGAGCAAAAGGCATTTCATGACTAACGATAAGCATTGTTGTGCCTTCTTTCGCTAAATCCCTCAGCGTATCGATTACTTCACCAGTAAGTTCTGGGTCTAAGGCGGAAGTGGGTTCATCAAGCAGTATAATATCAGGGTTTCGAGCTATCGCTCTCGCTATTCCCACTCTTTGAGCTTGTCCGCCTGACATTTGGGATGGATATTTGTATATGCAGTCATGAACTTTCACTTCTTCTAAAGCGGCTAAGGCTCGTTTGCGCGCTTCTTCTTTGGGCAACTTGAGCACTTGCCGAAGCGCCAACTCCACGTTGCCTAAAGCTGTGAGATGCCTAAACAAGTAAATATGTTGGAAAACAAAGCCAATTCTGGCACGGGCTTTGTTTAAGTCAACGCCTTTCTGTGTTAAACATTGGTCGCCAAGGTAAATTTCTCCTTTATCAGGTATTTCAAGCATTGCAAGACAACGTAAAAAAGTACTTTTTCCTGAGCCACTGGGGCCAAAAATCAGTTTAATGTCACCCTTGCGGATTTGTAGCGAGACGCCTTTGACTGCTTCAACTAATCTTAGGTCTTCCTTCTTTTCTCCTTTGATGCGATATGTCTTGTATACATTTTTTGCTTCCATTACAAAGTCTGTCATTTTATTACAGTCCTATCTTTTTCTTTCGTTTATTTCCCCATCTGTCAAGAACAAAAGCGATTGGGAAGGTTAATGCAATATAAATGAGGGCAGCCAAAACGTAGGGTGTTACTACATCAAGAGTCGAGGCCCTTATATCATTTGATAGCTTCATTACTTCTAGTACACCCCCAAGCACATAGACATAAGCTGAATCTTTAATGAGCAAAGCATATTCACTGCCCAACCCCGGAGTAGAGTAAGTGAAAACTTGGGGAACCATAATATTCCAAATTGCTCTCCACTTAGAGAAACCAACCGATGCCCCTGCAATCATTTGTTCATCACCGACGCCATGGATTGCGCCTCTGTAAATTAGAGATTGATTGGCTCCACTTCTAAGCCCTAATACGAAACAAGCTACAAAGAATGGGTTGCCGAATGGAACTGGAAAAAAAGGGCCTAATCCGAAAAAGAATAACAGCATTAGGACTATTTCAGGTATGCCTCTCCACAGTTTCTCGTAGGCATCAACTACGAAGCCAATTTCTTTTTCATAAATTCTAATAAACGCAAGTGGCAGTCCTACGGCTATACCCATTAAGAAAGAGATCAGAGAAATGGAAAGAGTTACGGGTACTCCTTCCAAGAGGTAGATTAACTGTTGCCAAACATCCAATGGCGATCACGGAAGTTTATTCTGCATGCCATTTTGCTTTTAATTGGTCCACGGTTCCGTCATAGATCAACTCGGCCATTGCGCCATTTATCTTGTCAAGTAGTGTAGTTGAGCCTTTAGCTGTTAGGAATGAGACTGGATAGTATGGGTGCCTATATACAACGTCTGCCGCGATACCTTGTGATTCGAATTCTACAATCCAATTGGTAGTGATTGGTGTTTCAGCATATACTGCCTGTACGGATGGGTTTGCGCTGATCATATCTTGGAAGGGTGCTGCTGAGTCACTCCATGTTCTTACGGACACGCCCGCCGCTTGCAACTCTTCCTGTTGAACGTTTCCGCTTTGTACCCCAACAGTGATACCTAATGTTTTGAAGTCTGCAAGCGAGTTTACGGTTGTTATGCCTTTCGCCGTCATAGTGCTTTTGAGCATTACTACTTGTCCTTCTGTTGTGCTGTGGGGCAAAGTAAAGGAAACCACTTCTAATCTATCTGGTGTCACTGAGAAGCCACTGACGCCCATGTCGAGTTGACCATTTTGGACGGAAAGAATAATGTTGTCAAAAGCGGTGTCATGCCACTGAATTGTTAAACCTAGTTTTTCCGCGCAAGCGTTTGCCAAGTCAACTTCGAAACCAATGATGTTGCCCGCCGTATCTTTCATTTGGTATGGTGGCCATGTTGGGTCTGTGCCTACCTTTATGACTCCTGTTCTCTGTATGTTTTCCCAGACTGCGTCTGTTTCTGAAGTTTTTGTTGGCATAATGAATGGGCTCGAGATTAAGCCTACTCCGAATCCTACTACGAGCATTATTACAACTAAAGCTACAGTTATTATTTTTGCCATCTTAATTTTCTCCCCAGCCCCCATATTTCAATGCTTTATGTATTTAAGCTTAAGCATCATCAGGGAAATGGCTGATTTCGCAAAGCTTGGCGTGAATTATTATCTTTAAGGGACACAAGCGCAATAGCAAGAATTATGAAAAGTGCACCAACAGTTGAGAAAACGGTCACAGGTTCTTTGAGCAAGATGACAGAGGCGATAACGGCTACTACTATTTCAGATAATAACAAAATAGTAGAGGTGGAGGCAGAGAGGTACTTGAGACCTTCCAGCCATAGGTAGTACGGTATAACCCAGCAGACAACCGCTTGGTACACGATGGCTACCCAAGCCCATGCTGATAGCGCAAAAAAGCCCGGTCCAGACAGAACAGTGAAGGGCACGATTGTAAGTAGTGTGAATAGGAGCACCCAAGTCATGAACTGAAAAGTTTCTGTTGTCGACCTCGTAACCATTTTTTTATTATAGAGTATGAAGAGTGCCCAAGATACCCCTGCAATTATGAGCATCAAGTCAGCCAATAGCTGTCCTTGCGTCATGGTGGAGAAATCCAGATTAGTGCTTACAAAAATGATGCCCCCTAACCCGAAAAATACGCCAATTATTTTCTTTCTTGAAAACGTCTCGCCAAGTAATCTGGGGCTCAAGATTGCAACCCATATGGCGCTGAGGTTTATGAACAATGCCGCTTTAGCCGATGTGGTGTAGGGCATGCCCACGTACTGTAATAGGTAACCTGCCGCATTCACTATTCCCAAGAAAACTATCAGTTTCTTGTTTGTTATTCTGAAATCTAATTTTCCAAGCACTAACATGACAGCGAAAAGAATAACCGTGGAGAATAAGAAGCGCCAAAACACAAACGCATACGGGTCAATGGTCGCCAGCCCGATTTTGATGATGGGGAAAGATGTGCCCCAAAGGACGCCTGCCAGAATTGTAAGGAAAACCGCTTTTCCTTTCTTGCTCAGCAGGGGGGATGGCAACTGTTAGTCTCCTTGCTCTTCTCATAGGCAGGCACCATCAATAAAGCGTTTTTGCTCAGGCGCGCTTGAAAAAATGTTGGGGGGAGGGGTTATGCCATTATCGCTTTGAGGTCTTCGTCGGCTGTTTTGATTGGCATTATGTTGAATTTGTCGACAAGCACCTTTAGTATGTTTGGGGTTATGAATACTGGTAGGCTGGGTCCTATGCGGATGTCTTTTATGCCTAGGTACAGGAGTGAGAGCAGGATGGCGACTGCTTTTTGCTCATACCACGAAAGTACCAGCGACAACGGCAAATCGTTGACACCCACATTGAATGCGTTTGCGAGTGCTTGAGCGATTTTTACAGCTGAGTAAGCATCGTTGCATTGCCCAATATCGAGTAGCCGCGGGATTTCGTCGATTGTGCCGAGTTCTTTGTCGAAGAAGCGGAATTTGCCGCAAGCCAGAGTTAATATGATGGTGTTGTTGGGTGCCTTCTCCACGAATTCTGTGTAGTAGCTTCTGCCTGGTTTTGCGCCGTCGCATCCGCCAACTAGAATGAACCTTTTGATGCGACCTTTTTTAACTGCATCGATTACTTTGTCTGCTACGCTTAACACAGCATTTCTTCCAAACCCAACCAGCACACTTTTGCCCTCAACATCATCTGGGAAGCCTGGCAGTTCAAGTGCCTTATTGATTACCGCTGAGAAGTCCTTGTTTTCCACGTGGGGCACACCTGGGTAGCCGACTGGTCCGGTGGTGAAGATGTTGCTACTGTAGCTTTCCATGGGTCGTTGGAGACAGTTGGTGGTCATTAGGATGGCGCCTGGGAACTGAGCGAATTCTCGTTGCTGGTTTTGCCACGCAGTGCCGAAGTGCCCATAGAAGTGCGGGTACGCTTTGAGCTTTGGGTAACCGTGTGTTGGAAGCATTTCGCCGTGAGTGTAAACTGTTATGCCTTTGCCTCGCGTTTGCTTTAGGATCTCCTCTAAATCTATAAGGTCATGTCCAGAGACAAGAATTGCTTTGCCCTTCTTGTGGCCCAGCGGCACTTTGGTGGGGACTGGGTGACCATATCTTTCAGTGTTGCCTGCATCAAGCAGTTCCATGGCTCGGATGTTAATTTCTCCGCATTTGAAAACTAAACCGACGAAATCGTTTACGCCAAGCGACTTGTCCAACGGCGCAGCAAGTCCTTCGTGGATGAAGTCGAAGACTTTTTGGTCTTTTTTGCCCAAAAGATACGCGTGGTACGTGTAGGCGGAGACACCCTTTAACCCGTATGTTAGTAGCCACTGCAACGAGTGAAGGTCTGGGTCAATTGTCGTGTCAGATTGTATGCCGTGTTGTTTGCCCTGCGCAATTAAACCCTCCATTGTTTTTTCAAGTTGTAAGTAAGCGGTTTTTGACTGCAGTTTCTCTTGAAGATTTTTTTGAAGCTGCTCTGCTTTTCTGAGGTAAGCCACGATTGCATCTGGGTCGAAGTTCACGTTAGTCAAAGTTGCAAAAAGTGCTTCGGCAGTGAATACATTTGTTGCTTCATCCACCAAACCCGACTGTTTTGCTTGGATAACAAGTTGACTTAATTCTCGCAGTTTGTAAATTAAGAGGTCTTGGAGGTTGGCGACTTGAGGGGTTTTGCCACAGACGCCCATGACTGTGCATCCTTGCCCTTTAGCCGTTTGTTCACATTGGTAACAGAACATTTGGTTTTGACTCATTCTTTTACACCTTTACATTTTAATGAGTTGAGTATGCAGATAGCTATTGCCCCGAATATTTTAGGGAAAACAGGTAGCTAAAAGCAGTTAATAGAAATGTGCAAAAGACCACTAATTAACTTTACTTAAAGAATATTTAGCCTGCAAATCAGTTAAAAGAGCAATAATTGTTGAAAACGTTCAAACAATATAACCCATGAACGGATGCTCGAAACTGCTTTTTATAGGGGGGATAGGGTCTATGACAGAGCAACAACTCATAAAAACCAAGTAATTAAGCATCCAAGCGCAACCCAACAACTCAGAAGTATTAAATACTAATAACAATCGTATATTCCGCACAGTTATACAGTTAACCAATAAAATGGAGCGTAAAACAAGTGCTTGTAACAAACAAAGACTTAATGGTTCCAGCAAGAAAAAACGGCTACGCCATCGCAGCACTAAATGTCCAAAACCTAGAAAGCATAAAAGCAGTAGTGGAAGCAGCAACAGAAGAAAAATCTCCAGCCATCATGCAGATAACACCGAGCGTCATCAAGTACGCTGGACTAGACTACATCACTACGCTAGCCAAAACAGCCGCACAAACCGCAACCGTGCCACTAGCCATACACTTAGACCACGGAGAAGACTACGACACAGCCATCAAATGTATAAACGCAGGCTTCAGCTCAGTCATGATTGACGGCTCATTTTTAACCTTTGAAGAAAACATCAAACTAACCAAACGAGTAGTCGACTACGCACACCCAAAAGGCGTCTCAGTTGAAGCAGAACTCGGAAAACTCGCAGGCGTAGAAGAACGAAGCGTAGAAGAAAAAGATGCAATCCTAACAGACCCCCAAAACGCCCAAGAATTCGTAGAAAAAACTGGCATTGACACACTGGCAGTAGCCATAGGCACATCACACGGCGCATACAAATTCAAAAGCCAAGCAAAACTTGACCAAGAACGCCTAAAACAAATCAGCCAAAAAGTAACCATACCACTAGTTCTACACGGAGCATCAAGCGTCCCAGCATGGATAACCGAAAAAGCCACAAAATACGGCGCAGCACTAGAAGGCGCAAAAGGCGTCTCAGAGGACCAACTCCAACAAGCCATAAAACAAGGAGTAGCAAAAATAAACATCGACACCGACCTACGCCTAGCATTCACAGCCACAGTCCGCGAAGTCCTAACCAACAACCCAAAAGAATTCGACCCGAGAAAAATCCTAGGCCCAGCCAAAGACGCCATGAAAGAAGTCGCCAAAGGAAAAATGCGCCTCTTCGGAAGCTCAGGAAAAGCCTAATCAACTCCATTTACCCCTTTATTTTAAACGAAGTGGCATAACGCTATGACTTGTTATTTCCGTCATCTAACAGACGTATTTGAGAAAGCTGGAATAAAAGTTACACGAGACAATCGAAAGGAACTGGGCAGAATAATGCATGACCTTGCAGGTGAAGCTGATTGCCCAGCGGTTTGGAAACAAATCAAGAAACGCCTAGCAGAAGACCAAGAAGGATTCATTGCCCAGTTAAAGACAGCTTGGGATGACCGATAAACTGCTAGGGCTTAAGTTCGTCAAGCAAATCGTTTAGTTGCGCAAACAGTTCCAAGAAGCGGTAGCCCTTTTGTGTGGTAGTGTATTTGTTCGCCTTATTAGCAAGCAATCCCTGAGCAACTAAAGCATCAATATGAGTTTTCAACTGTGCATAATTGAGGTTGGCATTATACATTACGCTAGTTTTAGTCTTCTGCTGCTCACAAAAAAGCAAAATCTCAGCAATAATATCAAGCTTGCCTCTCCTAGAACCCTTAAACCCACTCGGTTCTCTTCCATACCTAAGCAAAGCAAACTTACGTTCATGCGAGTTAAACTTAGCTGACCCCGAAAAACTATTACTCAAAAGCCTTTCACTGTTTTGATTAGTAGATTCTTACCTCTTAAACGCATGTGGCTGTACGCAAACAGCAACACTCAAACAAAACAGCGCTGACTCACCTTAACGCTTTTAATAACCAAACACAACTAAAAGAGAAGTGAAAACACAAATGAGCCAACAACTCCAAATCTTCTCAGATGGCGGCGCAAGAGGCAACCCTGGACCAGCAGCAGTAGCCTTCATAGCACTAAACGAGAGAGGCGAAACCGTAAAGGCGGATTCACGTTTCATAGGAATTCGTACCAATAACCAAGCAGAATACGAAGCGCTTTTGATGGCGCTAAAGTTTGCCGCAGAACAGGGAGCACAAGAAATCGTTTGCCACCTCGACAGCGAATTAGTCGTAAAACAGCTAAACGGACAATACACCGTAAAGAATTATCAACTGCAACAACTCTGGCAAAAAGTGCAGGAAGCTAAGAGAATTTTCAAAAAAATCTGCTTTGTAAATGTTCCACGAACCAATCCGCAGATACAAAGAGCAGACACGCTTGTGAATATAACTCTTGATGAACAAGCAAAAAAGTGCCCCTAAACTAAAGGCTTTATAACAAACCATATAATCCTAAAGTCAACAGTGAAAAGAACATGTTTGTACACACAAGCATTCGCACAAGTAACATGGAAAAATCCATCGATTTCTACTCTCGCCTTCTGGGCTTAAAGCTTCAGAGTCGCCGCGAAATCAAACAGAACAACGCTGAAATTGCATTTCTGCAAGATGCAGAGGGCAAAGGTTGCACGCTTGAACTCACATTCTACCGAAACCAAACTAAGTTCAGCCAGCCTGAATATGAGGAGCGGTTGTTTGACCATTTAGGCTTCGAAGTAGCTGACATGGAAAAAACCCTCTTTGCCATGCGCAAGGAAAACGTAACCATAACCGATGAACCATTCAAACTAAATCCAAACACAACCATAGCATTCATCGAAGACCCAGACGGCACCCTAATTGAACTAATCGAACGAAAATAACCATTCTACTCATAAAACTTAGGTCTCGCTCTTTTGCTGTACTCCTCAATAGCTTTAGCTCTTTCCTCTTCCTCTTTGTCACGCTCTTTTGCTTCTTTCTCCGCTGGTTCAGCAACCGTCTTGTCAAAATCACCATCAATATTCCTGTAACGACCCTCAAGCGCTGTAATGTAAATTTTGAAATCATCAATTGTGCTTTCCGCTTGCCTGTGTGATGTATGAACTTGCTCTGACAAGAGAATTATTAGGTCTAACATGCTTCTTAATGTCTGTTTATCGCTTTCTGGCGCTTGGTCGTAGTACCGCTGAAAAACACTCAACAGATCCATAAACATGTCATCAACTTCTCTAGTCTCCCGCTTAAACAGATTCTCAGAAGTCAACGACTTAGTTTTCAGATAAAGCATGAGATTCTTTAGAACAGCGGCATCGCCTTGAGACAAAACAAAAAACCCAAATTTACTAGAGTTGTTGCGTTTAAGTTATATTTTTTGGTCGAAAGCAACAATGGCAAAACTAGTCCACGTAAAACAATTAAGCGTAGGGATAAACTTGATACTTGAAAGCATTCTGGAAGTCACTTAGACTTACATCATGCTCCAACCTGCATCTAACGATTTTCTGACCTTTCGGTGCAAGGTCAAAAAAATTATCACAAAACCTTCCCACTAACCCCTCTAATTCCAAATGTACCGCTTTAGCATAAACAGAAGATACCAATGAAATCTCAAAGGTCCTTTCGGCAACTTTGTTAAGTTTTACTACGATTTGTTGCTCTGGTAGCCTAAAGTCTTTGGGGTCAACCACAGTTTTCAAATCCTCATACAAAACAACGCCATCTTCCTCAAGCTTTACCAATAACACACAATCATCAGTCAAAGGAAGCTTATCCAAAGCAGACTCAAAAACCAAAAGAGACCTATAAGCTGAAACGACTGTTGTTGTTCTCTCAGCATACAAGAGTTCACCATTAAACCTAATGACCTCAAACTTAAAAGTCAAGTTCAATTCTTTCGCCGTTTCATTTACAATATAACCATAAACCTTGCCGTCTCTAACAATTAAAGGTGCTATGACAGGCTGAAAAGCGCGCTTAACAAAAAAATACGCTGCCTTCGGATTCAAGCCGTAATCAATCAAGCTCCAGCTTACCGCGGGCCAGCAATCATTGAGTTGCCAAATTAGACATCCGCTAGTTTTGAACATGCGACTTCGCCAAAAAGCAACAGCCGTTTTGAGTGCTTCACCCTGATTCAACTGTGCGTAACGAACAAAGCGCCTAAAATCATCAGGCACGGGATAATGCAGTGAAAGCAATTTCTTTAGTATTCTAATACCATCAATTTGCTTTTCATGCGCCAAAAAAACAGGCGAATCAACCCGCAGATTGGTACCCAAATACTCATCTAAAAGCTTCAGCGAAGGCGGCGCTTGCCAACCAAACTCGGTTAAGAAACGTCCCTTGTCTTCAAGGTAAGCGGGGTAATCCGTTTCCTTGCTCCAGACAACCCAGTTATGCCTCGAACCTTCGCGCTCGCTGTTGGGTTCTTCTCCGCCGTATGGGGTACTAGGTCGGTAAGGACGCGTGCCATCAAGCCTGCTGAGACCCTCTGGTAAAATCTCATTAAATATTGGCAACCCAAGAGGTTGTGTTCTGTCCTTCCAAAGGCTAAGGTGCTGCCACTGTATCTCATTGTTGCCACACCACACAACAATGCACGGATGCCCGCGTAACCGCCGCAGAACTTCTTCCGCTTCTCTTTTCGCTTCCTGCAAAAACCAGTCTTCTTCAGGGTAAGCCGCGCAAGCATACATAAAATCCTGCCAAATCATAATCCCCAGCTTGTCACACATATAATAAAAAACGTCATCCTCATACACACCCCCGCCCCAAACTCTGAGCATATTAATATTCGCTTCCACCGCCAGGCCAAGGAGTTGCTTGTAGCGTTCTGAAGTAACTCTGGGAAGAAAAGAGTCTGCTGGCACCCAATTAGCACCCTTGCAGAAAATCTTCAAACCATTAACCACAAAAATGAAACACCTGCCTTCCTCATCAGGCTCCTGCAAAAGCACCACGCTCCTAACGCCACACTTGGCTGTTGCCTTATCCAAAAAAGAGCCGCTACTGTACAACTCAACGGAGACATCGTAGAGGTTTTGCGCACCATACCCTTTTGGCCACCACAACTTTGGCTCAGCAATTTCCACTTCACTTTCGAGAGAATCATGCCCTGCATCAGTCTGCTTGATTACCTGTTGTTCAATTCTCTGCCCAAAGCCCTCCACAACAAACTTGGCCTCGACACAACAAGCAGTAGCCACATACACATCAACGGCTATCTTGACTTTTGCTTTCTCTTCTGAAACCTGCATGGGCAAGGCTGCCAAAAATCCTATCTTTGCCTTATCGTAAGCAACAAGCCGTGCGCCGCGCCAAATTCCAGCAGTCGGCAAAGTAGGCCCCCAATCCCACCCGAAAGCGTACTGAGCTTTACGAACGTAAGGTCGAGCCGAACAGTTCTCAGCATGCAAGCAACCGTACTTGCCGCTGTATTTCCTCTCCAGTTCTAAAGCAACCGTATAAATTGGTTTAAACCTAACAGCAATAACATTCTTGCCCTCTCTGAGGGCTGTTTTGATGTTGAACCGCCAAGGCGTAAACATGTTATATGCTTCGCCGACCTTGATTCCGTTCACCCAGACAGCGGCAAAGGTGTCTAAGCCATCAAAAACAAGCTCGACCACGCCTTTCTTTGGCACTTCAGGCGGCAAATCTACTTGTTTGCGGTACCACCATTCCTTTTCAGCCACCCATGCAACATCCTTTTCGTTTTCACCTTGAAAAGGGTCAGAAATGATGTTGTTCGCCATCAAATCGGTGTGCACGGTTCCAGGAACATGCGCTGGAAACCAATCATCATCATTGTATTCAAGCGTATGTGCTCCTAACTGTTCGCCGTTGAGGTTGGAGAATCCTTTGAAAACCCAAAAGCCATCTAATGACAACTCAAAAAACATTAGCTGCCACTGAAATACCAATAACGACCTAAACTAATAATCTTAACTTTGAACAGTGAACATGTGTGATTTTTAGCATGGACTTAGGGCTTTTTAGTGGTATACAGGCGGAGACATCATCGTAATCTTAAAATAATTGGAAGGACTGATGTGTTAACGAATTCACAAATTAGGTAAGATTAATAGAAGGAATGAAAATGAGCAAAAGCGATAAACCCCACTTAAACCTCATCATCATGGGGCACGTTGACCATGGAAAATCAACAACCACAGGACACTTACTATACCAAGCAGGCGCCATCGACGAGAGAACAATCAAAGCCTTCGAAGAAGAAGCTGCAAAAATGGGCAAAGGAACATTTAAGTTTGCATGGGTTCTCGACAACCTCAAGGAAGAACGAGAAAGAGGTGTCACAATTGACCTTCGGTTCCTACAGTTCCAAACCAAGAAATACAACTACACAGTCATTGATGCACCAGGTCACCGAGACTTCGTCAAAAACATGATTACTGGCGCAAGCCAAGCAGACGCTGCCGTCCTCTTCTGCTCAGCTAAAAAAGGCGAGTTCGAGGCAGGCATCGGTCCAGGTGGTCAAACAAGAGAACACGCGTTCTTAGCATTCACGCTAGGTATTCGTCAACTCGTTGTTGCAATTAATAAAATGGATGATATCACCGTTAACTGGAACAAAGACCGCTATGAGGAAATGAAGAATGAAATTTCCAGAATGGTTCGCATGGTCGGATTCAAAGTTGAAAAAATCAACTTTGTACCAGTTTCTGGTTGGACAGGCGACAACCTGATAAAGAAAAGCGACAAAATGCCCTGGTATACAGGTCCAACGCTGATTGAAGCATTAGACTTACTGGAAGTCCCAGCTAAACCAACTAACAAGCCATTACGTATTCCAATACAAGACGTTTACACTATCACAGGCATCGGAACAGTCCCAGTGGGCAGAGTTGAAACAGGCGTTCTCAAACCTGGTCAAAACCTAGTCTTTATGCCCTCAAACAAGACTGCGGAAGTTAAATCAATCGAAATGCACCACACCTCAATCCCAGTTGCAGAGCCAGGCGACAACATCGGCATGAGCGTAAGAGGCATAGCCAAAAACGAGGTTCACCGCGGAGACGTCGCTGGTCCAGTTGACAACCCGCCAACCGTAGCGAAAGAGTTCATTGGTCAAATTATCATCATCTACCACCCAACAGCAATCGCAGCAGGATACACACCAGTACTACACTATCACACAGGACAAATCGCATGCAGATTCACAGAACTTCTAAAGAAAATTGACCCACGCTCAGGCCAAGTAACTGAAGAACACCCGAGCTTCCTCAAAACAGGGGACGCAGCTTGGGTCAGATTGGAACCACTGCATCCTATCGCAGTAGAGCCCTATCAAGAATTCCCAGAGCTCGGACGCTTCGCAATCAGAGACATGGGTACAACAGTAGCTGCCGGCGTCGTCAAAGAAGTCACTAAAAAGGGTCCATAAACCCTTACACTTTATTTTTGTCGTTGTTTATTGTTTTAAAATAATAGTTTTTAGTTACTGATAAATTACATTGTTTTCTATTCATCGTGTCAAAGAATAGTTGTTGTATAGTGACAGTCACAATTCTATATATGCCATGGTAGAGAGTGGCTTAAATAAGGTGTAGCTTAATGAATTCCCAAGAGGGGAAACTGAACCGATTTCTCCAAAATATAAAGTTGAAAGATGAAAGCTTGGAGAACGTTTCACTGAAGGATGTACCTTTGGAAGATAGGCGAAAGGAAGCAGAAAAACCGCTGTTCTTAACCAGATATGAATAGTAAAATGGAGTCGTCGGCTTTTCACTCTATAGAATAGATGTTCTGGTAGCGGGTAGCCGCAGGAAACTCGGAATCACTGAAAACAATGTCTACCTTTAATCCATGCTCTTTGAGGGTTGCTTGCATTAACTCCCATATCCGTTGGGTTTCTTCGTCAGCTTTGAAGATTCCCCAAACCTTGTCTTCTGCCCAGCGGGTTCCCCAACCATAATTTTTCGGGAATACCACTGCGAACTCAGCTTTGAGTGACCCTTGAGTTACTTGAGAATTCTCAACTACGTCATGCCAAAACAAATTGAGCGCTTGAAAATGTTCGTCCTGCATTGTGCCGTAAGTGCCTGCTTCTGAGTCATAGTAGTTGAAACTGACAAAGTATTTTGCTCCACACTCATAGGATGTTTTAAGTTGATTAAAAATCTCGGTGCCGTTGTCAAGGTACGGTGGCGTTTGATATTTCCAAGTAATGAATACGCCCCAATCTTTTTGCTGTGTATTTGCGGCTCCGCGCATAAGCGATAGTTGCTGAGTTACGCTAAGATTCCATCCAAGTTGCCCCAGCACCACATCATAGCCAGCCAGATAGTCAAACCAATATAACCCATAATCTGAAGTAAACACCTTAGTCAAGTTCTTTAGGAACTCTATGTTATCTTTATCGCGGGCGCAGAACCTTTGGGCAGTCTCGTCTATGTCTTTGAATGGTCGTATATTTTGGAGTTGTTGATATGTTTGGTAGCTAAAGCCGTTAGGTACTGATCTGATAACCTTGACAGTGCCATTGGCGTAGAATAATGCCTCACTGTTTATGTCTGAACCGCTGTTAGCTGGAGCAGGTTCTGATAAAAGTATGTTGCCGTCAAGTTGATAATTAATGACTATGCCATCAGGTTTTTTGACTACTATGTCGCCGTACTTGGTCTTTGTTATGGAATCGCCAGTTGCTACATCCTCATATTCTACGTAGTCGTCTAGCATTTTGCCGCCTGGTTCATCACCATAATAGACTCCTAACAGGTGGTCTCCCCATTTTGCTTTAGCAGACTCAAGCCAAACTGAAAATGACTCTTGAATAAGCACTCCAAAATATGGCAAAAAGTACATTCCAGCGGCAACCGCGTAATCCCCCAATTCATTAACGCTCGCCAAATCTCTTTGAAGTAGACCTGATTGCAAAACAAAGAGATTCGTGTAGCCCTTAACTTTGTCTATTAACTGTTTTCCTTGGGCGACATTGTCTCCGCAGTACGCTATTCCAACATACGCTGTGGGTGTTTTAGGCTTGGGCGAGAAGTTGTAACCAGTGAGCAGTAACCCAGAAAGCAATACTATAACAATGACAAAAACAGCTACAACCCCAATGTAGGTTTTCTTCATTTCCTGCCCTCAAACCTGTGATTATTCATCTGGCTTACTAGATAAATTTTCTTCCAATACGGCGTATTTAGCATTTATCAGACAATTTAGATTATTACCTTTGATCAATACAAAAAGCAAGCAATTTCATCAGAAATCCTCCAGTTTTGAGCACAACGATGCCTTAAACTCAATAGTTAGCAATCGTAAATGTTAATAAGCGCTAATCACATTATTGCCCAAGGTGTAGGTACATGTTAAAACATAACATGAAAGTCTTTTTAATTCTCGCTCTTCTGCTATCACTTGTTATTCCAGCTTTCATGTCATCCGTTTCATCTTCAAGCGGTTTTATCAGAATAAACAGCAAAACCGCAAGTACTCCCGGTCAACAGGTACAAGCAGGAGAAAACGTGAACCTTTACTTTGGAGGCGTAACTTGGTCAGGTGAACAATTTTGGTTGTTCCTGAGCACTGATGGCTCACCACAAATGTCAGGAAGTGTATATACACCAATATTTTCAGTCTACGATGTCGCTGATGCAACAACAACTCATGTGTATAATGGCACTAATGGGGTTTGGGTTACTGGTGGTAACTGGGTTAACGGAACCATACCGTTGACTTCAAGCGGAGGCAATCATTACATCAAAGCAGTCGACCAAATTGGCTCGGCAGTTGCTGTAACAGATACATACATCGTTATCACCCCCATACTTTATGATTCAACACTAACCGTTTCACCCTCTTCGGGGCCAGGCGGCGTTCCAATTACCTTCACGGGTTCTAACTACCCACCTGGGCAACCAGTCACAATTTCATATCGTGACCCAACCTTTGGCACATGGCATTATTTGACATCAGTGACCGCTGACTCGACGGGAAAAATTTCGGTAACTTCGGAAGCTCCTGATTTAAAGAAAGCTATGGGCGCTTATGACTCTTCGGAAATATACACTGAAATTTCCTATCGCGCAGAGCGAAGTAATTACATTTATGGCTATGCCAATTACCTACAATATCAGCGAGGGCTAAAACAAGTTGGTAATTCAGTTGCCTACGGATTGTACGGTAATGGCACAAATTTAGTTTCAAATGTTAGAGTTACGCCTGACGATGAAATTGTAATCTCCGGTAAGTGGTTCCACTCTAATGATGCAATTTACATCCGCTGGGATGGTGTCAACGTTGTTGGCACCGTCACAAGCGATCAGTGGGCGACGGCGAATATCATTGGAACAACGACTGCTAATTCAAACGGAGCGTTCAGTACCTCTGTGACCATTCCAAACGCAAATGCAGGTGAACATTATGTTGCGGTTGAAGATTCTCAGACCCGTGTCATCGTTAAAATCTCTGTGTCTTCTGCCTCATTGCAACTCACGCCCTCATCTGGTCCAGGTGGGGCAATAGTACAATTCACGGGTTCAGGTTACCCAGCCTCAACACCTGTTACAATTTCATACCTCGATTCTTTCTTTGGCGGATGGAACGTTTGGACTACTACAACTTCAAACTTGCAAGGTCAAATTTCCGTTTCAACAGAAATCCCTGACTTGATGAAAACTTCTAATGGTGAATTTGCGAACGCTTCCTCAACGCTCTCATTTAGAACAGAAGTCGGCGGAGTTCCGCACTCTTATGTCGATTATACCCAGTTCTGGAGAGGATTAAGTCGAGTAGGAAACCAATTTCCAACCTACGGTCTGTACGGTAACGGTACAAATCTGTCCTCAAGCGTAAGTGTTGCGCCTGGAAGTAGCTTGGTGATTTCTGGCAATTGGTTCCATCCAGGCGTCGTTTATGTGCGTTTTGATGGTTTTAATGTAGTGGGCACAGTCACAGGGGACGAATGGTTAAACGCTCAGGTCATCGGTACAACAACCGCCAGCACCTCGGGCTCCTTCTCAACAACCGTTACCATTCCATCAGCCAGCGGCGGGCAACACTTTCTAGCGATTGAAGATTCCCAAACTAGGCTGATTGTTATAATAAACGTTAATGCCCCAGTAGTTGAACCTACCCCAACTCCAACTCCTACTTTGGCACCGACTACTAGTCCTAGTCCAACTCCAACAGGTACTCCTGCTCCAACTGCTTCGCCAACACCAACCCCGATACCTACAGCAAATCCTTCTCTGCCAACACCTACTATTGATGTTTCCTGCAAGAGCAGTGCTGTAGGGAACGGTTTTAAAGTTGAAATCAACGGCGAATTAGCACTCAATGGAGCCCCTCTTGTAGACCATCCAGTCCTAATCTCCTACAGTGTAACAGGCGGCACTGAATGGAAAAGCTTGACCTTAGTACGGACGCTCTCCAACGGCGGTTTTTCAGCCGTTTGGATACCTGATGTCACAGGCGATTTCCTAGTTAAAGCCACAGTAGAAGCGACATCAACGATTAATACTGCTACAAAAACTGTTAATCTTGCCATTACACCTGACCCTGAAAATAACTTGTTTACCATTAATTCTAACTCGACAATACGCCAATTCGAATTCGACCCAGAAAGTAAAGAATTAAGTTTCACCGTAGAAGGCGCAACAGGCACAACAGGATACGTTGACATCTTCATTCCAAAGGCAATTCTAGGCGATGTTTCAGAACTCAAAGCTTTCATGGATGATACGGAAATTTCGTTTAACAGCCAATCAGTTTCAGATTCTTGGCTAATTTCATTCGCCTACTCGCATAGCATACACAGAGTAACCCTAACAATCGGTAGTGCTGTAGAACCAACCGACCACAGTCCCGACGATACATCCAATAGGCAGTGGCCAATCTACATAGCGATTGTGGCAACCGTAGTGGCGGTGGCAACGATTGCGGCAGTGACGCTTAAACTAAAAAGCAAACACACATATTAACCCCCCCATAAAACTACCCCCAACTCTATTTGACAGTAGATTCAAATCCTTTTTAACCGTGCTACTTGTGCATCATCCACAACCAGCAAGCAACCTAACAAACAAATAGAAAACAAAAATCAACGCTCCACACAAATCACTGCTTGTTGTTGTAAGAGGGAAGGGGACTCACACACAACAACTACCAAAAAAACAAACCAAGCTCACACAAAACGGCATTTTCTCAAAACATCGCTTGTAGGTAAATTTAAAGGAGAGTAAACCTCTGTTTATTATAGAAAAATTATGCGAAAACTTCTTTTGCTACTTCTGTTGGTTTCAAGTTTATTCTTATCATACGATTTTTTAAATAACAATCAAGCAAAGGCACAAACCGAAGACCAGTATATCCTGCAACTTCAAGGATTCGCTTGGAACCAAACAACACTCAATGTTCTAATAGTCACCCCTACCAACGAATCATGGTGGAACCCAGTTTACTCTAATTGTGTGCTCCGCGCCATCGGCCAATGGAACGACGCTATTACTGTTTTTGCCTCAAATTACTCGGACTACGCCTACTTATCAAGCCTAAGCATTCAATCAGCGATCTCTAATGAAACCCAACCTGGGTTTGATATATACATTAATTGGACTCAAAGTCCATTGATTGAAACCGAAGACCAAGTAGGATTATCAAAAATTGTTGTCGATAAGGGGGGAGCAATTATAAATTCCACCATTAACCTTGCAGCAAGCACCAATCATGGTGTTGCTATAAGTGAGGGAGACGCTCAAAATATTGCTCTCCATGAGTTGGGGCATAGTTTAGGGTTAGGTCACTGCAATTACACCGCAGATTTGATGTACCCCGTGTATACTTTGCAAGGTTCTGCTCAAGACATCTCAACGCTTGACGCTTATGGCGTAGCCACAGTTTTTGTATGGAAACTTGAATCTAGCTTTTATCCGATTAGGGCATGGCTGAAAGAAAAATCTGTTAGTTTACCTGCAACTGTGCCTTATGGGTATTTACCAGTGTCATCTGAGAACGTTAGACCCGCAACACTTGCCGACAATCCAGTTGTTCAATTCTTAATTTTGATTGGGCAAATTCTTATTCACCCGGAGGTTTTAGTCAGCGTTATCGTGGTAATTGTTATTTTTGTTATCATTGCATTTATTCCGACTAAAAAGAGACCTAAGGTTGCCGCATAAACTCGATGAAATCGTCAAGGCTTCTTGGTTTTAGGGTGTAGTTGGTTTTTCTTTCCTCGCCAATTGTCGAGGATGGCTTAGCGCCGTAATCGTGTCCTGGGTAAACCTTCACGCTATCATCGAGTTTCAAGAGTTTATTGAATAGGCTGTCGTACATGCTTTTAGAGTTGCCAGTTGGCAAATCTGTTCTTCCGCATTCGCCGACAAATAGCGTGTCGCCTGTCAGGACGATTTGGTTATCGATTAAGAGGCAGATACTATCGCTTGTGTGTCCTGGCGTGTGAATTACTCGTATGGAGATTCTGCCGATGGTTACGGTGTCGTTGTTTTCGACTGGCAGGTCTGGGTTTAATCTGGAAAGCTTGTGCGCTACTAGTTTGGCTTGGAAGGTTGAGAGGAGTTCTGTGTTGCCAGCGGTGTGGTCAGAGTGCCCATGAGTGTTTATAACATATTTTAGTTGGAGGTCTTCTGCTTTGAGGAGGCGGCTTATTTCTCCAGCGTTATAGCTTGGATCAACAACCGCTGCTTCTTTGGTTTTTTCATCTGCGATTATGTATGAAAAGTTGTCGCCGTGCTGTTGTATCTGCTTAAAAAACATGATTTGCTCCCTTAGTATCTCTCAATGAGATAGGGTTTTAGTTTTTGGAAGACCTTTGCTTCTGTCGTTATCAGTTGTTCGCATTCTTCGCGGCTTAGTGTCCAAGTGTCCTTTAGAAAAACTGCTACTCTTCCAATCCAGAGAATTCGCAGTGCATCAAGGAGTTTCTCTCTGCCGTTGGCTTTTTGTTTGTGGAATTCTGCGATGAAGGAGTAGACTGTTTTTGCCCATATTTCCGATGAGAAATCAACTTTTTTGTTTTCAATTTCCTTTATTTGCTCAAAGGCGTTTTGGATTTCTTGGTCTAGAAATGACTTGTATATGGGTCGGTGTTTGTCGTAGTTGTCTTTGAAGGCTTGTACAGTTGCTGGTAGTGAAACCTGAATAGGTTCAGGTGTTTCACTGTAGATTGCCTCCCCGAACATTTGAGTGGGGACAACGCCGCTGATTTCTTTCCATACAGATTCATATTGCTCTATACATGTGAACATTACGTTCATGACTTGGCGAAACATTGAGGCTAACTGGCTTGTTGGGTCTTTGGCGTCGTGATTTTTGACTCCTAATAATGCTTGCTTAATTTTGTAGTCCTTCGCGACAGCGGTGATAGTTTCGAAGATGTCGATGCCGAAGCGGCAAACATCTGGGTGCTTCCACATTGGTGAAGCTAACAAGTCTTCCACTAGTTCAATGGAGAGTCCGAAGTCTCCGCCTATTGGCTGTCTGATATCTTTGCCAAAAAGGCTGGTGATGACGGGGTAGCATAGGAAGTTTGTTATGGTTCCATCGTATTTGCGGCGGTTATAGTAGGGCGCTACAAAGCCTGTTCCCGCCAGTGCGGGGCTGATTAGAAGGCGCATCCATTCAGGAGTTATGCTGCGAAGGTCAGAATCGACCAGTGCTACGCTCTTGACTTTTAGGTAGCTGGCTGCCTCAAATATGGCTCGAATGGCTCTTCCTTTACCTGATAACCCCATGTAGATGGCTGGAATCAGCTTCACAGCTGAGGGTAAGTTAACTTTCTTTACTGAGGTCAAGGTTTGGTCAGTGGAGTTCCCGTCGGAAACAAAAATTACTGACCTCATGTTTGGAAAATAGGTGTCTAAGCCTTTGACTACTTGGGAGAGAACATAACTTGCTGTAAGCACATTATTGAACGATGGGATTCCAACAAGGATGTCGGCTTTTTCGATGTCATGCAGGTAAACACGAGCATCAAGTGATAACGCGGATTCACAGCTGGGGTCGCAACACGCCATTTTTTTTGCACTTCTTCATTTTAATGTTTTTATGGTAAAAAAATGATTCGCTTTCTAAAACAGAATTCCAACTATAGACAGTGCAATTTTTGGACTAAAGTTTAGGCTAATCAAAATAGTTCATTGCTCTTTGCCCTTGAGAAGTAACCAGTCCTTTGAGTCTTCCGTCTTCTTTAGCCGCACAAGAATATAGCGTCCTTTCAAGCGTTCACCATCAAGCGTGAATTCGATTTTATCTTTCTCCCAAACTTTCGGCTTGTAATGCCCTTTATCCCAGATTTTTACGGTGCCAGCGCCATATTGCCCTTTAGGAATTTCGCCTTCAAAGGTGGCGTAATCGTAGGGGTGGTCTTCGGTTTCTACGGCAAGCCGCCGTTCTTTGGTGTCTTCAGGGATTCCCTTAGGCACCGCCCAACTTTTCAAAACGCCTTCGTTTTCGAGTCTTAAGTCATAGTGGAGCCTGCGGGCGTGGTGTTCTTGAATGACGAAGATTAGTTTTTCTTGTTGTTGAACCCCGCCTTTTGGCTCTGGCGTTTGCTGGAAGTCACGTTTTGATGTGTACTCTGAAAGCTTGTCCGTCGATGGTGTACTTGCTTTTTTGTCCTCAATTATTTGGTCAATGGTACACTCTTTCGGCGGTTTATCTTCCCTTAAACGCTTAAAACGCGCCATTCGCAACTTAACATCTGCTGTTACCGCTTGGTATGTAACTTCGCAAACGAGTCTGGGTTCAAGCCAAGTTACCACGTCACCAGCTTCAGGCTTGAAAGGAGCAACAGCGGTCTTTATTTTTTCGAACTTGCCAGTTAAGATTCCAAGTATTTCTTGTGTGAAGCCTGTGCCAACCTTGCCAACGTAAACTGGCTGACCAGTTTTGTCATAGAGCCCCAAAAGTAGGGCTCCAAAAGTTGCCTCTCTGGATTCGCTACCTCTTGTGTAGCCGAAAATTACGCAATCACACGTTTTGAGTTTTTTGATTTTTACCCAACTCCCGCTCCGTAAACCTTCCTCGTAGTGGCTATCCTTTTTCTTAGCAACTATGCCTTCTAAGCCTTTTTCTATAGCTGATTCAAAGTAAGCCTCACCCTTATCCTCTATAAAATCGCTCAAAAGCACATTTGTGCCTTCTTTTAGTGAATCCGCCAAGATTTTTTTGCGCTCCATCAAGGGCAATGAAGTCAGCGGTTTTCCATCTTTCTCTAAAATGTCAAACACTACATAGATTGCTGGTGCACGGTTGGTTTGCCTTTGGATTTCGCCTTTTGAGACTGCTTGACCTCGCTTGAGGAGTGTTTGGAAGTCGGGTTTACCTTCGCGCATGACCACTATTTCGCCGTCAACCACTATGTTAGTGCCCAACCGTGTTAGTTCGCTGAATTCTGGGAAGTTGTTTTTTAGCTCTTTTTGGTTTCTGCTCCTCAGACTGTAGAGCCCCTCTATGTAGCCGATTGCTCTAAACCCGTCCCATTTAACCTCAAAAATCCAGTCCTTATCGGAAAAAGGTTCAGGGGCAACCCGTGCAAGCATGGGTTTGTAGATGCGGCGATTCATTTCTTTTCCAACTGCTTGATGGTTTCGCGCAGGGCAACCATGAGGCTTTTGGCTTCTATTTCTGGGGGCTTCTCAACTTTTATTATTTCGCCTTTCGTTTTTTGCGCTATGAGTTGTTCAACCTTTTTCATATACGTGTCTTCGAATTCTGTTATGTCAAACTCGCCTGAAAGTTGCGAGACGATTTTTATTGCCATGTCCAACTCGGTTTTATCTGGCTCCTCTAGCTTTTGGAGCACTTCGAAATCCTGCGGGTCCACCACATCATAAGCATAACGTAAAGTTGTAAGAACTAGCGCGCCTTTGTACGGATGTAGCAGTGCTGGGTACTCTTTGGTTCTCAGAGTTATCCGTGCAGCACCTGCCTTGTTTTTTCGCTCTAAAGCGTTTAACAACAGACTGTAGGCTTCTTTGCTTTTGTCAGGGAGTAGTGCGTAGGTTTTGTCAAAGTGAATTGGGTCAACACTAAAGTAATCAACGAATTTGCTGATGCGAATGCGCTTGTCTGACTCTGGCTTAATAGCGTCAAGTTCCGCTTTATCAAATGTGATGTACTCGTTTTTTGCCACCTCATATCCTCTGATTACTTCGTTCCATGGAACGATTTTGTCCTCTTTAGTGCATACTTTAACGTATTTTAGAGGGTGTCCGTCAGTTTTGTGCAAAAAATGAAATGAAATGCCCTTGTCATAAACCATCGAGTATAGCTTAACTGGAACGTTAACTAGCCCTATTGTGATGCTTCCAGACCAGATAGACCTGCTTGGTGCAGGGGCACTTGCTTTTTTCATTTCATTTCTTTCAAGGTTTTGAGTCATAACTATATCTCCAGTTTACATCTTTTTTCAAAAATATTCTCCCATGGATTGACTTTTCGCTTAACTACACTGAAAATGTTGTAGTCCGTGGGGTTTATCCCTTTCTTAACTTCACTCCACTCCAAAGGCGTTGAAACTGTGGCCTGAGGCGTAGGTCGGAGGCTGTAGGGTACCACCATTGTCCTTAAAGGTGAGTTCTGCAGGTAATCGGTGAAAACCTTGCCTGGTTTCTTGGTGTCTTTGAATTCAGAAACCACTATGTCGTTTTCTTTTGCCAGGGCTTTTCCGATTTCATGAACAAATGCTCTGGTTTTTTCAAACGTGTGTTCGGGCACGATTGGGGTAATTACGTGTAAGCCTTTTTTGCCTGAGGTTTTTATGAAGGGTGTGAGTCCTAAATCGTTTAGTTTGTCTTTTAGTAAAAGTGCGACTTCTGCTGCGTCGCTTAATGTGGCTGGCGGTTCAGGGTCAACGTCAAAAAACAAAAAATCAGGGTGGTCTAAGTTGTTTATCTGGGAGAAGGGCATGTGGATTTCTAGGGCTGCCATGTTTGCAAGCCAGATGAGCGTGTCAAGGTCGTTACAAACGATGTAGTCGACATCCCGTTTTGAAGTTGGCGAGTAAATCGTTGTTGTTTTTACCCAGTCAGGGGTGCCTTCAGGAGCGTTCTTTTCAAAGAAACTAGTTTTGCCTAGTTCAGGGTCTTGTGCGCCCTCAGGGTATCGAGTCAAGACGAGCGGCCTGTTTGCTATGATTGGCAATAATTTCGGAGCGATTTTAATGTAGTATTCAATTACTTGGCCTTTGGTTACGTTAATTTCGGGGTAGAAGCATTTATCGAGGTTTTTCAGTTCAACTTTTGTTAATTCCTTGAGTTCTGTCATTACTTTGTCCCAAAAGCGCATTATTTACGAAAGCAATCCACATACTATTATATAGTCTAGTCTTTTTCCTTTTTGGATTCACGAACCATATATCGTGTTTGCATGTTGAAAAAGTCGTTTTCTTGCAGTTACACCTATATAGTCAACATGTCATAAATAATGAGTTGTCGGAATTAATCAAGAAAAAGTAAATTTTGACTTATCAGTTTGCTTTTTTCGAGGTAATTCGCTAGATTAAGAAGGAGGGTAGTTAAAATCAAGTCAAAAAAACCAACATTGGAAGATCAACTTTCAATTATTGCCGCTCAGAATGACATCTACCCAGCGGAGTTGTTTAATGCGTTAATAGAGGCAAAAAACCACGGTAAAGCTAGGTGTCTAGATTTAACGGTTGAATACCGTGGAAACATGAATGAGCAAGCTATATTTTTGATAACACGAGACGGGAAAGTTGTTGCACAATTTAGAGTACCTGAACAAACATTGGCAAGTAAGGATGTTTCTTTTGATAACTGGCTCGACAGCGGCAGAGTCCAAAAAGAAATCGCTAAACAGACTCCTGAACCGTCACATATAAAGATAGGTGATTTGCGGTCAGGCATGAAAAAAGTAAATGTGCATGCGGAGGTGCTGGAGACTTCTGAACCATCTAAAGTTCACACGCAGTTTAGGGATAACGCCTTGGTTTCTAACGCGCTAATTGGTGATGAAACAGGACAGGTTCTGCTTTGCCTCTGGGACAACCAAGTAAACGCCGTGTCCGTTGGCGACTGCATCGAAGTCAAGGGTGCGCACGTGGCTACGTTTAAGGGTGAAAAACAACTCAGACTGGGCAAGAACGGAACCATCATTAAACTTGAGAAACAACTAGAAAACTAAACCTCATACTTTTTTGAAGCAACATCATTTTCTGAAAATAAATCACCATCAACGATTAGCTAAATTATACAGCATATTTGGATGCTATTAGTGGTTCTATGTTGAAACCTATAGGGGGTAGGTGCTAGTGGCGGTTTCTCAAGCCAATAGCATGCCGAAAATTCAGTTCTTTTTATAGGGGGATAGGGTCTAACGCAGAGCAACAATCACTTTAGAAACAAGAAAAACCAAACCCCAAACCAAAAACAATGCCAATCCTCACAAACCAAAGTCGATGTTGTACAAACAAATCGCCTTTCAACAACTACTAAACAGAAAAATCACCAAAAAAATAACTCAGAACAAGCAACAGACAAGCCCCTCAGCCACAAATCCTAAAAGGCTTCACCACAGACTATAGCATATAACGGAGGTCTATGCCAAATGAAACGCATCGAAGCACACATCAAAACAGGCTTCGGAGAAGTTGTGATCCAAGGCGAAAATCCACAAGAAATCCTCGAAATGCTAGAAGGCATGCCTGAAAACTTTGTAGAAAAACTATCCGACTTCGTATCCAACAGACTAACACCTTCAGGAGCACAACTCAAAGGCATCATTGAACCCACAACAGAAGGACCAGTCATAGTCACACGAGAAAACCTAACCCACTACGAAGCCGTAGGTTTAGTTCTATACGCCTCAGACGACCGCAAAAACACAGCAGCCCAAATCCAGAAACTGCTCGAATCCAGCGGCATAAAAAGTATGGTTCCTGCAAGACTAAACGAAATGACTAAACGCGGACAAGTTTTCAAACCAGACCCAAACAAACCCGAGTTTAAACTTACGATTCAAGGCGAGAAATGGGTCGAAGAAGAAGTCCTCACCAAACTCAGAGGCAAAATGAGTTGACCGAAAAAACTCCAAAAGTCAACGTTCAAATAAAATACAAAGACACTGAACAACAGTTCACCGCTGAACCCCAAGAAGCATGGCTTCTACTAAACAAATTCTTCAAAGAACTCATCCCTTCTTTTGAAATCGCCCAAAAACTCACCCTCAACATTGACCTGCAACAGCTTGCAAAAGACCTGCAGGGCATAATTGCCTTCTCAGATGGCGGCATCAGTTTGCTTGCGCCTAAAAATAAGTTAACTGATAATGAGACTTTAATGATTTGGCTTACAGCTCACTTTCTTGGAAACAAACTATGTTTAGTAAACAACGATTCTCTTTCAAAAGAGGAACTACAAGCAAAACTTGGCAAAAGCGGCAAAATTACCAGCACTCGTCTGGGCGAATTGATAAAAAACGATTTTGTGGCAAGAACGGCTGCCGATAAGTACAGAATAACTAACCTTGGAATTGTTCAGAGTCAAAAAGAAGTTATCCCGAAAGTAAAATCAAAAATTAACTAAACTATTGAGCCCTAAGTTGATAGGAAAAATATATTACCTTCTTACTCCAGTTTTTTCTTGAGGAGAAAGCATGAACTTAATGCTTTTAATGGCTATAGTTTATTCAATTCTTGACAGTTTAGGTCTTGGCGGACTTGATCTAACATTCCTAATCGTCTTGGTCATCATTGGCTTGATAATAATAGTCCTCATAAAACTGTTCTTAGTGCTGATTCCCGCAATAATCGTTGCCATCATAGTTTATTTCCTCACATCAGGTGACCTATTCTGGACTGGCGTGGCCTTCCTGGTGGTTGCAGCATTATCAATACTGGCTAAACTCTAATCCTTTCTTATTTACTACTTTTTTGTTTCCAAAAAGCCAAGTTTACTGCTTGATTTTCTCAAATAACCCCCTCTTCATCGTTTAATATGCTTCTCTATCAAATTAGAGAAGCCATCTTTTTCACAAGACTTTTATATGGCATTCAGGGTTTTGGATATTACACTAATATTACGAGGACACGGCTATGATGATGGAACCAAGTAAAAAACCGTTGAATGTACTGATCAAACAATTGCACGGAAACATCGAAGTTGTTTTAAAAAACGGCTACGAATACAAGGGAAAAATGATAAAATGCGATGGCCACATGAATCTCCTCTTGGAAGGCGCAACAGAATGCAAAGAAGACCAACTAATGACTAACTATGGCAACGTGTTGCTTCGCGGAAACAACATCCTCTACATAGTGCTGGATGCCAACAAGCACTAAAACGGCAAGCTTAGATTTTCTCCAGTCACATAAGCACAGGCTTCTTCAATAGCCAATTTTATGTCAAATTTCCGCCTAAAAAAAGCAAGCACATTCTTTAAGTCACGCTCCAACAATTCACCAGCGTTGATGTGATCTGTTTTAACATATTGCGGCCAATCAATGATGAGAATGTGCCCATCAGGCTTGAGGATTATGTTGAATTCGCTGAGGTCTGCGTGGATAACATGGGCTTTCAAGTAAGCTTTTCTAACGTTTTGCAGTATTTCTTTTAGAACTTTCTCGGGCTCGCCTATGTCTTTGTATTTAGATAGTTCTCCGCCCTCAATCATCCCCATAGCTATAACATGACGGTTTTGACTTATCGGCTCAGGCACTGCAACACCTTTTTCGTAAACTAACTTCATGGCTTGAAATTCTTTCTCTGCAGCTAAGTGCGATTGAAAAAGCCATGTGGAGTGTTCGCGTATGTAGCCTCTTTTGCGTCTGGTTTGCCTAAAACTGACTCTGCCCAACCTGTGAAATTTTACGGCTATACGCGTTCCCGATGGGCTCAATGCATCGTAAACATCAGCTTCTTTTCCTACACCTAATGGTTGCCCAAAAGATGCAATTACTCCAGCCTTGAATAGGGCATTTATTGCTAGACAGTCATATCCTGCATAGTTCAAAGTATGTCCAATGTAGGCGCCTTTTGTTTGGTAGATTAACCCAAGCTTGTTTAGTTTTCCAAGGGTGAAATGTATGCGTTCCATGGGAACTTTTGCGTATTTTTGTATCTGTTCAGTTGGGACGAATTCGCGTTTACTCATTGCGGCTTCGATGATGTTGAGAATTCTAAAGTCTTCGCTTTCTAGTTGGCGAAATATTTTTACTGCTTGATCAGCACTTGACATACAGTATGGATAGAACGCCTTCAGCTATTAAGACTGTTTCCCGTGGGTATTATCGGGGTTTTTTCGGTTGGACTTATATGGGAGAAGGTATTTTGTAATGGGCTATATGTCAAAACCGTATAATAAATTAGAATCATTAATTAGTAAAGCGGATGGTTTGGCATCACCATGGCAGTAGATCAAGGAAACGTCTCGAAAGTACTTTCGGTACTATCACATCCGTTGCGAAGAGAAATACTGCTTGATCTAAGTGAAAATGGCGAGTCATCGTTCACTGACCTGCTTAACCTGCTAAAAGTTGACACGGGAAAACTCAGTTTCCACCTTCGCTCACTAGCACCTTTCATTGAGCAAACACCTAACGGCAAATACAAGCTAAGCAGAGCAGGCGAGAGTGCAGTTAGAGTAATCCATGATGTTGAAGGTTGGGCAGAAGTAGCTGATATGCAAGGAAAAGCAAGCCAGCTTCCGCTTGCTCCTTTTAAAAAGAGAATTGCAGCATTTTTCGTTGATTTTGCAATGATGGCGGCGATTACACTGGCTATTACTCTTGTCCCTCAACTTCTGTCGCTGTCTATGGCGGATTTCTTTAGCACTGGCATCAGCACCATGCTTTTCATCACGGTTGGTCTTCTCTGGCTCTACTCAACGTTGCTTGAGGGATTTAACGGACAAAGCTTAGGCAAACGCATCATGGGATTAAAGGTCGTCAGAACAGATGGGAAGAAAATGTCCTATGACCATGCCGCAGTGAGGAATTTCGGAAAGGTTTTGCCTTTGTTGCCCTTTGACTTGATTGTTGGGTGGCGACTGAAAAACTGCACGTTCCTTAGATACTTTGACAAGTTCGCAGGAACAACCGTTATTGACTTACGTTTTCATTTCCCATAAGTAATTTTTTAACTAAAATCTTATTTGCTAAAGTTGCATAGCTGTAGTGGCGAGAGTATGAATGCTACCGAGCTGAGGGTTTCAAAAATTAAGGATGGCACAGTTATCGATCACATCCGAGGAGGATTTGCACTAGATGTTGTCAAAATTTTGGGGGTAACAGGCAAGGAAAAACGTGTTATAACTATTGCCATCAATGTTCCCAGCAAACGTTTTGGGGTTAAGGATATTGTAAAGATTGAGGGCAGAGCGCTCAGTTCGCGCGATGTTAATAGGATTGCGCTTGTTGCGCCTCATGCATCAATTAATATAATTCATGATTATGCGGTTGTGGATAAATTAGAGGTAAAGTTACCTAAAATCGTCGAAGGCATAATTAGATGCACCAACCCTTGCTGCGTAAGCAACAGTGATGAACCTGTAATCTCCAAGTTCTACGTGCAAAAAGAGGAACCCTTACTGCTGAAATGTCACTACTGTGGCCTCACTCTTGAGCAAACCGAAATTTTACAGCAACTCTAGCCTAGTCGTTCTTGGGCGAGCAAAAAGAGTTCTTCGAAGTCTTTTTTGGTCATTAGTTTGCCCTTGTTTATTGCTGGGCATTCAAGTGTGAAACTGAAAACATGTTTTCCTTTATCTTCTGAATACTTCAGTTCGAAGGGATAAAACCTGCAGATTAGTGGTCTTAGGTTATAGATTGTGCATTGATTGTTTTTTAGAAAGAAACATTTGCCTTGGTTGGGCTTTTTCATCTCGAAGACGTAAGGCTTGCTATTTGTTTCTGTGGAGAATTCTTGGATTGGTATGACAGTCGCTTTTGAGATTTGGTCTGCTTCAGCCTGCAGGAGCAGAATATGTCTTGTTTTTTCTTTTGTGTCACCACAGCATAAGCTGCATCTGTTGCATTCGAAGCTGATGTTTGCAGGATAAGTAAAGTTCACTGGTGTCAACATCGTATATTCGTGTGGTCGTGCCATAAAAGCTTCATTAGTTATCTGGTAACTTTTTCAGGTGTTTTGTTGCGGTGTCCTTCACCGTACTGGAAGGGGCGGTTGAGGTTTTTTTCAAGTTTTTTCTTGAATACTTCGTCCATGTTCATGTTTGGGCATGCTAATCGGCTTGCGTCCAAAACGTAAAAGATGACATCGATTAGTTCTTCAGCGATTTTCTCTTGCGGCAACCCTTTTTTCCATGCGTCACTGGCTTCGCCGAGTTCGATGAAGGCGAAAAGTAATTTTTTAGGTATGTCTTCAGGTTTGTTGTAGAATCCTTTGGTTATCACGAGGTTTTCGATTTCTTTTTTCATCTCTTCTAGCTGCAACTCTTTTGCCTCCTATGTGTTCTCAGAAGCTATAGCCCCCTTATTTAAAGGCGATTAGGCGAGATTGATTAGCTATTACGTTTCTACCACGTACATTATAAGTGCTTGCCAGGGTGCTCTGTTACTACGTGCAACCAAGGGTTCCATGTACGTAGTAACCTCAAAAACAAAGCCTCCTTGTGTGTAGTAAAGAGAAGGGATGGCTAAACAAGCATTATCTTAAAAGATAAAAAAAGTGGCAAGAGTTCTTTTTGGTTTACCAGAAGCGGCTATTCATGCTCCATCTGCCCATCATGCCGCCGTACCCGTACTGGTACTGGTTTTGGCCTTGCGCTCCGTACCCGTAACCGTGGCATCCAAATCCGTATCCTTCGTTATAGCGGTAAGGCGAGCCTTGGTTTGTGCCGTTGTAGCAGTACGGTGGAGCCGAGTTTGTGCCGTTATAGCAGTAGGGCGCAGAGACATCAGGATTGCCGTTAATGCACCATGGCGCCGCAGACGGGTTGGCAGGTGTTGCAGTATGGTTTGGTGTTGCAAGCTGCGCGTAAGTTACGCCTGCTAGTGCCGTGGCAAGCAGGGCGATTCCAACGATGGCAAGAATGACTGTTGCTTTATTCATTCTGTTTTTTCACCTCAATAATACATATGCGCTTGCGGGTGGTTTGAGAGTTGGCTGAAACAGTTTTGAAACAGTTCTGTGAAACGGTTTTTTCAAGGCAAACTGATAGTCAAAATTAACGCAGAGACGGTTTGTCAAGAGAATTTGACTTAACCCAGTCAAGAAAGCTTTACGAGAACCCTTATAACTTAAACATCAACCAACTTTAATCATGGGCACCAAATGCAAAACGGTTACAGTGCTATTTGTAATCATTTTGGCAGTTTCCAGCATATCAATCCTACAATCTGCATTCGCCCAGTCAAAACCAGTTATCCCAGAATTCACTGTACAACTAACTGACCGCTCTTACGATGAACCGCCCACCTATCAAACAGACCCCTATACTGGACAGACTATGCTCATTTGGGCTGGTGGTCGTGTAGACAACAAAACGTTTGATTTTACGATTAAAAACCAACCGTTTACACCTTACAAAAACCCTGACGGCAAAGACGTGGAACTGTATTATAAAATACGCCACAAAGGCAATTTTGAAGAATGGAGCACTATCTTTGCACCAAAGGAGGACATAGTCCGATCCTCCGACTCTGGAAACACCTTTGTTTCTTTCATTGTAGGTGAGGGCACTTGGGGAATATCGCCTAACGGCATAGTTGACATTCAGGTTAAGGCACTAATCGGTTACTATTCACTTGTTGACGATCCTTATAACAGGCCCTGGGATAAAAGTGCTGTTTTTACCACTATCGAGGAAAGCGATTGGAGCAACACACAAACAATAACCATGCCTTTAAGCTCAACTTCACCTGATCCAACCTGTCCAATAGATTCAACGATGAGTCCAACTGTAACACCAACAGCCACGGCGACTCCGATTGACTCAAACAGCGATACAATCTCCCTGCCCATGACCACTTCTGTACTAATAACCGCAGTCTTCTTAGTTCTAATCATTGCCCTATCGCTGTTGCTCTTAACAAGGCGCCGAAATATCCAGAAAAAGCCCTAGTCAACGGCTCTCAATCTGCTATTGTAAAATGAAATCTTTTCAGCACTTTTTCTCTTTACCTTGCAGGTTTTTATTTTAGCGCGCCATCAATACATAGGAAGAGAGAGGCTACTTGGGTTTGAATGGAAAACCATTAGTCAGCATAATCAGCGCAGGCATGTCCAAATTCGGCAAACGAGACGGCTTACTTGCAAGAGAAATCTTCTCAGAAGCAGCCAGTGAAGCATTCAGCCGATGCCCCAAACTGGAGCCAAAAAGAGACATTAAAGCCATGTTCATCGGGCACATGGGCGAAGCCTACGAACACCAAGGACACACTGGAAGCGCCATCGCTGACTGGATAGGATTAACAGGTATCCCAGCTACCCGAACAGAAGCCGCATGCGCATCATCGGGCGCAGCACTGCGAACAGGAATTTACGCGGTTATGTCTGGGCTTGCTGATGTGGTCGTAGTAGGCGGCGTGGAAAAAATGACTCACCGCACCACGGCTGAGGTTACCGAATACTTGGCTATGGCGTCAGATTACCCCTTTGAACAGTGGCACGGAATCACCTTCCCAGGCTTATTCGCTTTGATGGCGACCGCGCATATGAACGCTTACGGCACAATCCAAGAGCAGATGGGTTTGGTCGCAGTAAAAAATCACTACCACGGAAGCCTCAACCCGAAAGCCCACATGCAAAAACAAATCACGCTTGAAACCGTAATGGCTTCGCGTTATGTTGCTTGGCCACTAAAACTCTACGATTGCTCGCTTATAACCGATGGGGCAAGCTGTATTATTTTAACTAAACCTGAACTCGCAAGCAAATACACTGACCAGCCAGTGCATATTGTTGGCAGTGGACAAGCAAGCGACACCATAGGACTCTATGAACGCAAAAGCCTCACTTCGCTGGCATCATCAAGGCTGGCGGCGAAAACAGCCTACGAAATGGCACAAATTACCCCACAGCAAGTGGACCTAGCTGAGGTGCACGATTGTTTCACTTTCGCAGAACTCATGGACTACGAAGACCTTGGCTTCTGCAAAGAGGGTGAAGGCGGAAAACTCATCGAAAGCGGCGAAACCAAATTGGGTGGGCGAATCCCAGTTAACACTAGCGGCGGCTTAAAAGCCAAAGGTCACCCAGTAGGCGCAACAGGCACAGCACAAGCTTATGAGATTTACTTGCAGCTTACTGGTCAAGCGGGAAACCGCCAAGTAAAAGACGCTAAAGTCGGCTTAACTCATAACGTGGGCGGTTCAGGCGCCACCGCAGCGGTGCACATTTACAGGAGAGACGCATAATGAGCACTCAAGAGCCTTTCATCATAGAGCAGTTCTACAAGTTTTTGCAAGATGGCAAGCTGATGGCGGCAAAATGCCAGAAATGCGGCAAAATCCATCTGCCACCACGACCATTATGCGACAACTGCTTCTCACAACAATTCGACTGGATACAAGTTTCTGGAAAGGGCAAACTGCTCACCTACACCGTAATTCATGTTGCACCACAACAATTCCAAACCCTGACACCATACGCCGTTGGCATCGTGGAGCTAGAAAACGGCTTAAAAATTCCCGGTATGATACAGGGCGTAACTCAGGAGCAGTTAAAAATCGGCATGGAACTAACTGTAGACTTCGCTTCGTGTAGCACGCCTCAGCAGTGGCCGCAATGGGGAAGGTACTGTTTTAAACCTTGAATGTACAACGCTGATGTAACCGCAGAAATCCAGCGTAGCTTTTTATAAGGCAACAGCAAATACCATTGCCAAGCAAGGTGCCACAAATGCCCAAAGTTAAAGTTGCATTAATCGGCGTTGGAAACTGCGCCTCATCCTTCATCCAAGGAATCCAGTACTACACAAAAGCGCAAGATTATGTGGGACTGCGCAACCCTACTCTGGCAGGGCTAAGCCCAAAAGACATCGAAGTGGTTGCAGCCTTCGACGTAGACGCGCGTAAAGTTGGATTAGACCTCTCACAAGCCATTTTTGCAAAGCCAAACAACGCTCCAAAAGTATGCGACGTACCCAGCCTGAACGTTAAAGTCAACAAAGGGCCACTCTTGGACGGCGTAGGCGAATCAACCAAAAAGATAATCCAAATCAGCAACGCACCAGACGCTGACGTAGCGAAAGTCCTGAAAGCCTCAGGTGCTGAAATTGTGATTAATTTGCTTCCAAGCGGAGCCTCACAGGCGACAGAATGGTACGCCCAACAAGCCCTCACAGCAGGATGTGCCTTCGTTAACGCCACACCAAACTTTATCGCAAGCGACCCCGCATGGGCAAAACGCTTCGAAGCGGCAGACCTGCCACTCGTCGGCGATGACCTTGTTGACCAAGTAGGCTCAACCGCGCTGCACAAGACACTGCTCAAACTGCTCTCAGACAACGGCGTGAAAATAGACGAAACCTACCAGCTTGACGTTGGCGGCGGAACTGAATCTATTGACACCCTTGACCGCACGCGGGATACTAAACGGGCAATCAAAACCGAATCAGTAGCTTCCTCATTGCCGTATAAAACTGAAGTTGTGGCTGGCTCAACAGACTACGTTGACTTCTTAGAGAACAAGCGTGACAGCTACTTCTGGATAAGCGGCGTCTACTTCTGCAACACACCCATGAAGATTGACCTTAAATTTCAAACCGTTGACGCACCAAACGCAGGCAGCGTGCTCTTTGATGTGGTGCGAGCCGCCAAATTGGCTTTAACCAGAAAGCAGAGTGGCGCGATAGAGCCGATTTGTGCTTACGCGTTTAAGCATCCACCCAAGCTGGTTTCGCTTGAGGCTGCAGAAGCGGAATTCGCCAAGTTCACTGCTTAAACAGTTTCTTCTTTCTGTTTCTTCAGAAACCTTTTCTATTTAGAATACTTCTATTAGGAAGTTATTATGCCTGAATTGTTGGTGAAGTAATGGAATTTATGGATGTTGTGACGGCAAGGAAAAGCGTAAGAGACTACACAGATAAACCAGTTGAGGAAGAAAAATTAACCCAGTTACTGGAGGCTGCAAGGCTTGCGCCTTCATGGGCTAACAAGCAATGCTGCCGATACATCGTTGTTAAGGATAAAGCTAAAATCCAAGAGGTAGCAGGCGGCTTTATCGGTTGGCTCAAACAGGCGCCAGTCCTTGTTGTCGCCTGTGCTGACCCTAAAGATTCTGGTTCAAGAAACGGCATGGACTACTACCTTGTGGATGTGGGCATTTCGATGCAGCAGTTGATTTTGGCTGCAACGGATTTAGGATTAGGAACCTGTTGGATTGGTGGATTTGACGAGGGAAAAGTAAGGAAAGCCCTGGGGATTCCTGAAAACGTGCGAGTTGTCGCTTTGACTCCTATAGGTTACCCAGCTAACGCAGGCTTGAAGAGCAAATTAATAAAAAAGCTGGCTGGAACTGACAAGCGAAAACCCCTCTCAGATATAATCCACAAAGAAAAATGGTAGCCAACTGACCATTCAATGGGCTCGCAGCTAAAGCTTTTCCAACTCGCTTCCAATCTTCTCTTTTATCCCGCTGAGATTCAGTGTGTCCTTTAAGTGGTTGATGGTTTTAACAGGCGTAGGGTCAACGCCATGCAGCACTGCCGAGTACACGCTTGTAAAATCGCCTATGAGTATGGTCGAGAGCATCCTTGCCAACGCGCTCTTGCCTTGCGCTTGAATCTCCAACATCCTCAAGCCTTCTTGCTTTAGGATTTGTTTGGTTGTTTCGATTCGACTTTTGATTTCCACAGGCTCATCTTGGTCGCGGATAAAGATAACTGAGAAGCACTTGCCCAATTCACCGATGCCCTCCCAACCGACAATCTCATTGTGGTTTAGTTCGGAGAAAACCTCCGCCTTTGCAGGCAATTTACTGTTCTCGTTAAACTGTTGCTTAAATCGCTTGGCAACGCCACGGTAAAACCCAAACCCGTAAGTCACAGGAGCAGTCTTACCAATGTTTACGGCTAGCGTTTTGGCAAAGTTATCCTTAACTTCAGGAGAGTTTTCCCTGCTAATTTTTTCTAAAAGCACCAACGCTTCGTTGAGTTCTTCAGAAACGCCTGAAACCAAACCAGCCTTTTCCATAAAAAACAGCAAAGGAACAAACAAATACGGCAACGCTGCACGCGGAGGCATGCCACCCACAACACGGACAAAGGGAACATGAAGTTTTTCAGCATACTTTAGGAGTATACCGCCACTGCTTATACAAAAAACCATGCACTTGCGCCGTAAAGCATCAAGAAAAGCGCTAAGCGATTCTTCAGTGTCTCCTGAGTAGCTCATGATTACTACGAGGGTGTTTTTGCCTGCATAGTTGGGCAGTTCATATCCGCGGTTAACCTCAATTGGGACATCTGTTTTGTTTCTTGCCCAGTCTTTTAGGAGGTCTCCACTGATGCCTGAACCTCCCATCCCAGTGATGATGGTGTTGTCAGGCTTAGGATAGTTAACGGTGATTTTTTTGGCTATTTCGGCGGCTTCGCGGTAGTGCTTGGCAGAATTAACGCAGAAATTTATCATTCCACTCTTGTCAACCGCTCTAATCTTTTCGATGTTGTTTAAAATGGCTGTTGCCACTTTTTAGTTCCTCCGATAACCCGCAGTTTTATATCTCATCCCCCACTTTTAAGTTCAACGCAGACAAGGTAACGTTAAGAGGCAAGCGTCATGAATAAAAAGAAGCTTTCAATTGCCATCCCTGCATCTGTGATATCTGATACGCCCCACTTGCGGGAAAAAACATCCAAAATCGGGTTAATTGGTCGCTCAGCGGCGATTTTCAGAGTTGGTGAAATCATAATTTACCCCGACAACCCTAAAGCTGACCAGCGCAAAGACATGAGCTTTATCGCATTGCTACTGAATTATCTTGAGACGCCTCAGTACCTTCGCAAGAACCTCTTTAAAATTGAGCCAGACCTACAGTACGCTGGAATCCTGCCGCCGTTACGCACGCCCCATCATCCCTTGAGCGGTAAAACTAAACATCTCAAAGTTGGTGAGTACCGTGAAGGCATAGTCTTGTCGGAAACTAAAGAGGGTTTGCTTGTAGAGATTGGCGTACAGCAACCTGCACTTTTAAGGCAGAAACAGTTTGGCATTGGCGAACGCTTAACTTTACAGGTGATCAACATCGGCGAGAAAGTGGAGGTTCAGGTGGTGAATCGTGAAGAAGTCCCCGTCTACTGGGGCTACAGGGTTAAAATTGAGAGGAGACCGATTGGGCAAATCGTCAAAGACGACAGCTTCGATTTGAAAATTGCCACCGCCAGAGTCGGCGATAACTTCCCTGATGTGGCTGACAAAATTAGAGAGAAATGGCTTGGCAGTCAGAGTGTTTTAGTGGCGTTTGGCGCTCCCTCTTGTGGTTTGCATGAAATTGTGGGGGCTGACGGCGAAGAACTGGTCACCATTTTTGATTTCGTAGTCAATACCATACCTGATCAGGGAACTGCTACAGTTCGAACAGAAGAAGCGCTTTTGGCAACTTTGGCGGTTTTTAACGTAAGCTTTTCATGAGCTTTTCTGCTTGTTTTCAGGGAGTTTTTGGTAAAGAAATAAATGTTTCATTTGGGTATTGTGCTGGACATGCCGACTCTTGATCTCGCTATGCCAGCTGCGTTGCTGTTTGTGGTACTAGTTGCCATGTTCTTAAACAAGCGAGCGGAAGGCAAACTGATGGCGACGGTTGAGCAGAAAGAGTTCAAAACACGAGACGTAGTGCTCCTTATAGTATTTATCGCCATTGTAATTTCAGTCATAGCTTACACTACAATAATCAGCCCCGGAGAAGTCTTCTCCAACGTGCTTATGGTGATTTTCCTCTCCTCATACGCCACGCTCCTATTCACTTTTTCATTCGTGTTCTCAAACCTGCGAAAGCGACGTGCACAGTTGCTGTCGGTCGGCTTCGGTATAGCAAGCTTAATTGCTGGGTCAGTAAGCCTCATTGGTTCATTCACTGACGCATACACTATCATTAGGGCAGGCGCGTTCTTTGTTCTAGCAGTAGGCTGTTTTGCTGTTGTTGTTTTTGAGCAGAAAAAAGCCGTTTTTAAAGAGCGATGGTACATTGCTGCCCAACCGCCTGCATTGTTCGTGCTCCTATTCGTATTCTTTAACGTTGTCTACGGTGGAACTGCCTCTGTTTGGTTCCCTGTTTTGATGGGCATCTTTGGGTTCACATTCGCAATCCTAATTATCATGTATCTTTCATCAATGTTTAATTGGAAAACAGTCGGCATTTTTGCTGTGCTCTTAACAATGCTTGATATTATACTGGTTTTCACTGGGCCAATGGTTGCGGCAGCCCAAACTTTCACAGGGCTTGGTTTGCCAGTTCTGATTTACTTGCCAAACATCCCTATTCTTTTAACGCAAACAGGCGCTATCGCTTTCAGAGGGCTTGGGCTTGGCGACTTCTTCTTTGCAGGAATACTGGCTGTTCAAACATACAAAAAGTTCGGCAAAAAAGCAGGTATCATCTCCGCTGTGGCGATGACTGTTGCTTTTGGAATTTGGGAAGCGTACCTGCCTGAGATAACAGCGTTCTTCAAGATTGGCGGGTTCCCAGCAACCGTGTGCATAATCAGTGGTTGGTTGCCCGTCGCGGCATATTACTTGCTAACGAACAGAAGACAGATTCCGCGACTCAGTGAGCAAATGACAATACAACCTGATAATTCAGCCTTGATTGAATAAGTTAAAAGATTTTTTGGGAAAAATGGTTAAAAATAGAGAGAGGCTTATTTTACCCGAATAGGGCGCCTAATCCTTCTAGCGCTGCTTCTTCTTTGGCTTTTTCATCTTCAGCTTTCTTCTTCTTGTCTTCTGCTGGTGCTGCTGGCTTTGCTTCTGCACCTGCTGCTGGTGCTGCTGCTACTGGAGCGGCTGCCATCATGGTTGGCGCGGCTTTGATTGCCTCATCAATGTTTACTTCGCTAAGTGAAGCTACGAGTGCTTTAACTTGAACTGCGTCAACATTGATTCCTGCTGCTTTGAGAACGTTTGTTACGGAATCTTCGTTAATTTCTTTTCCTGCCTTGTGAAGGAGCATTGCTGCGTAAATGTTTTCCATACCTTTTCACCTCTTCATCCGACTATTTTAACCTTTTTCAGTTCGTCAGACCGCCTTTCTGTTAAAAGCTGGTCGTTACCTGAATTGGCGATTTTTCGCCGTTATTGCCGTTTAGATGAATACCCAATTACTTAAGAACCTTTCGTCACGGGTTCTGGTCTTATCGTACACTTTCAATTCCCGTTTCTTGGGATTTTCCCTTGCACCAAGTGGTTTTGAAGCTGGCGATCTCATTTACACAACAGACGGCGTTGAGCATCTTGGATATTATAGCACTTACTTAAAGAATTCAATGGCTTGGATTAAAAGTAACACGCCTGAAAATGCTGTTTTTTTGAATTGGTGGGATTATGGTCATTTGATAGTAGCTGTTGGAGAAAGAGAGTCAATGAGCAAGAATCCATCGGAGCAAGCTCTTTTTAGCGTAGTTGGTTCTCCAAACTTGGAAGTTGATCCACATGAAAGAATTGCTGATGTAGCAACCACTCTAACGACAACGGATGAAAGCACAACAAAGAGCATCATGCAAAAGTATTCCGCTGATTACCTAATTGTTACGTTTGAGGATGTGAGTAGTAAAAGTCATCGGATATTCCACTTCGCAGGATTAAATTCGACTGACCATGCATCAGATTTTTGGTATGCTGGTGATGATAAATTCTCAAATCCAGCATATACAGACTTAGGGAAACAAACAATGATCTATAGACTGTACACAAACTCTAACCTCACCGATTTCACACAAGTCTATTCAGACCAATACATAAAAAAACTTTAAACCAAATGACTAAAAATGGGCAGGATGTACAATGGCTATTCCTCTATTTTAAATCTGCAAATACTCTAAACTTCAAAAAAGAGAACCATAGTAGAGTGGTAGTTAAACGGGGAAGCTAAGCCTTAATTATTTTTCCACAAGACTTCTTAATGCTACTATAGAGGTTTTTTATGGGCTTTTCTGCGGTCAAGGATGAAGTAACTAAGCTAATCAATGGAGAGAGCAAAATTAACGCGGAAGATTGTTGCTGACAAAAAGGTTTCGAGGCGAGGAGTCGAGCTCTACAAGCAAAAATCGTCAACGATGAAAAAATTAAACCCCTTATAGTGGTTAAGCATCCAAGAAAAGATTTGTATGCTGTACTGGATGGTCATCGCAGATTTTATGCTTTTCTTGAAATGGGAAAAAAGGAAATTGATTGTTCTTTGGCTGGTGATTACTCAATTGTCATTTTCTATCTGACAGAGCACGGCTATTTTCAACCGAGCACTGAAGTTACTGAGTGCATAAGACAACCAGCGATAAGACTGCACAAACCAAAGCCCTTTTAGTGATTCAACGTGCAAGAGATATGCCTTTTGTCATCTGCAGGGTATCATGATGATGTGTTCTGGGCTACTACACTAGCTGTTTATGCTACTATGGAGATGGCACCCGAACCATTTTTGGCTGTTGTTCCTGATGACGAGCCGTTAGCATTCAAATATATCTGGGAAGCAAAAGACAGTAATCTAACCATAAGAAAACGTTTAATTGAATTTTAACACATTTACTTTAAACAGGTAAACGGTACTTAGCTAGCATAGATTGTTTTGGGCTGAACGGAGTAGAGGATTATAACGAATACGTTCACTTGGATGATGAGTTATCGGTTGGATGTCTTCTAAGGCCAATTTGAGATTCATGTAAAGCTATAGAAAATGAATAATTCGAGGCTTAATTTGTTAAACCGCACGTCGGACTCTTGCGCACTAATTTTTGTTGTTGTCTTCGCAAGAACAAAGCTATAGTTATAATAGTAAAAACTATGAAAGTAACTGCTATTATGATAACCCCTACTGGAATTGGGTCCATCGGAGAAAAGGGTGTGGGTGAGGATGTCAATGGGATAGTTTGTTCTTCGACTGAAAATACATAGGGATAGGTTGTAATATTGAAATAAAAGTGTTCAGGAGGAAAGTTATTATGATGGTAAAGGCTTGCATTTATTACAATATCATGGTATCCAGGCTTCAGGTGAGAAATATCCACTGTATATGCAAAAGACGGATTGATTAAGAAATTGTCTTTTGAACCCACAATGGAGTCGCTTGCAGATGGCGTAGGTAGAAGTCTAACAAAAGGACCGTTATCTATACTATAAGCATAATATCCGTTTAAAGGAATCGGCAAAAGAAACTTTGGGTATTGCATCCATTTTATGCTGAAATTAAGAGGCATTATTTTGCTGTAGACCGTTTGATTGTTTGGGCTATTCATTGTTAGATTGAAGGAACAGTAGTTAACAGGAGAATTTGCTCCATAATATCCTCGGCCAAAAGAACTTGTAATCTGTGCATTAGTTATTGGTAAATGCTGTGTCATGGTTAATAGGATGACTATAAGCACTAATGTTAATCCTTTGCCTAAAGGACTCATGTATTAAATATTAATTTATTTGATGAGATAAGCTTTTTGCAATTAGTGCTTTCTTTAGTTTATTTCTCGAAATAAAAAAGGGGGATTGTTTCTTCGAATGCTTTATCGTATGGGATGAAATAGATCAACTTCCGCTAACTGTTCCGCTGGAAGTATTTTATTGTATATAAAGCCGTCTTCATACTTATTCAGTTGAGCCTCAGCTAATGGTTTGTCTGTTATTGATTCTTTGTATACTGTGATCGAGCCATTTGACATCGTTAAGTATCCAAGCCTATAGATAGTAACTGAGATTGAGTTTGGTGCACCTGCGCTCAATAAGCTGGTATCAATATATTTGTTAGGGCGATACCCTGTGTAAATACCCACAGAACCTATTTTTTTGCTTAAGCGGCAATCATTGTCTGTCCAATTATAGCTGAAGGTACCACCACTGCTTCGATAGCGATTCTTATCTATTATTTCGTTTGAATATTGAACCAAAGTCATTTGTTGATCTAAGGTAAATGAAGTATAATTGATTCCAGCACTCCATGCATGATACTCAGTTATTCCTGTGTCAGTGGCAACTTGTATACCGTACACCTCAATAACGGCGTCGCAAGACTTAATTTGGATAGAGGGAGCACGTGTGAAGTTCAAGTAAACTGCCGATGGGTATTTACTGGCGTGAATCATTGTGACATTGTGTTTAGGATCATAATAAGAGATTTTATCGGATGGTGGCGGACCGACATAAGCATATGCTATACCAACCTGGAACTGAGATTCCGGTCCAGCTGACTTTTTGGCGACGGATGTAACCACAGTGGCTATTGGTAGTCCTGATTGAGAAGTGCTATTTGTGTCTGGAAGCTGGGTAGAAGCAGATAACATGGAAAGCATCGGTATAAACAAGATTGTAATAACTGTAGCACAAAGTATCGCATAGGCTTTTTTTATTTTCTATTCTATGCTCTGTCAAACTTTCACATCTCCCTGTTACCAGTGTGCACTTAAGTAGCCCCAACCATAACCGTAAGGATCATATGGCGGATTCTGAGTAAATGCTTGTACATACCAATTCTCCCACGGGTTGTCATTGGCATAGAAACATTGTGCTGTGAGTCCTTCAACAGAATAGCAGGGATCCATAGAGGCTGCTACTTCATAGTAATGATAATAACAGGAATAAGGTGGTGGTGGGTTCCATGGTGGTGGACCCCAATCTTGCGCACAGTAGTAATAGTAATAATGGTGGTCGTTGCCATTAACGCAGGGGTCAATGATCAAGACATTGTACATATCGAGCTCTATACCGCATTCACCTTCGAAACACCATCGTGCCCAGTCAAACATGGGATTTTGTGGATATCCAACAAGACAGTATCTTGCGTCTACGCCAAGTCCTGCCTCGCTGTCTTCTGGATCAGCTTCCCAAATAAGATGGTTGCATTCGCAGTACCAGGGATTATAGCCTAGGCTTATCGATTCATTATATCCAAGATCTTCTCCATCAATATGATGTTGTTGTGCAAGTACCGTTTGTAGGTTTGGCATCGTTAAGATAACCGTTACCATTATAGCAATAAGAAGGCTGGCTATCGATTGTTTCATCATTTTTCTTCCTCTAAATTGGTTTTGCTTTACCTTTTTTCTGTCCTCTTTTGGCCCTTCACTTAGGGCTAGGCGGTTACACGCCCGATATGCAATCAGCATATCAAAATACATAAGATTCAACTCTTCTTTTTAATTTTTGAACATATTTATCAATAAATGGTTTCACTTTTTTCAGATGTTTAATATTTTCAGCTAAAGACACTTATCGTAAAACACGCTAAGATACCGCAATATGCACGCATTTTAAAAATAGGGCTTACTTTAGGGTATTTCTATATCTCTTACGTAATTTTGGGTTCTTGTGAATGTCAAAGAATTTCAGGTGAAATCTTTCTTGGCTTTTGAACTTTTTTCGTGTAAGAGATCGGCGGTGGGTAGTAAGCTATTTTTAAATAGAATTATATTCTATAACAAAAAGCTACATAACGCTCTTATTCTAAACAACCAACAAACAACCATGACAGGGCAAACTGTAAAAACGAAAAAATGCAGTGGTAAATGCCACCACAGCAGCAAATGTACGCAACATATCCAACAAAAAGATTACAAAACAAAATGCCTACTTTCAATTCCCGTTTCTTGGGATTTTCCCTTGCACCTAAGAACCTTTCGTCAAATAATGATTGCATGTAAAATTCCAAATTACTGTTTTAATGCCTGTTTGTTTTCTTAAATTAGAAGAAAAGAGGTTGTTTGCCGTCCTATTTATCGCACCATTCTCTTGTTGTCCTGTGAACTAGTTGAGCGTCTGAACGCTGTTTGCTTTTGCATTTTCTTGTATTCTTCATAGCTCCAAGTGCTGTAAGGATAGAGTTGCTTGAAACGCCGATACGGCAGTCTCATGTCAAGTTCCATTTGCTTGCTGAATTCACCTGACCTGTACCTGACGTTGCCGATAACGCTTGTATACCTTGGTCTTAGACCGAGTTTTCTTCTTTCATTGCTTAATATTATCGCAACTGCAATCAAGGCTACTATGCCAAATAAGACGATGGTAATTGCGGGGAAGACTGTGACTGAAGCCAAGCTATCACCCGCTTTTTACCTACTTGTCGCTGATTGGCCTTGTTTTTGCTCCGTTTTTACTGGTAGCACTGTGGCGCCTTCAAGCCCGATTACGTTTAAGATGTCTGATGTCGCTGGAACGATAAGCTTAGTTTGTTGCGAGAATGTATCGCGGACAACGTCGAGTTTTTTGTTTAGTTGCGCGTTCTCTTTAAAGTAGGCGTTTGCTGCTTCTGACACAACTTTAACTGCTTTTGCTTGTGCCTCTGCAACTAGTTCAACAGCTTTTGCTTCGCCTTCAGCGCTGAGGATTGCGGCTTGCTTTTCACCTTGTGCTTTGAGTATGGCTGCTTGTTTTTCTTGTTCGGCTGCTTCTTTTCTTCCTGTGGCTAGTAAGCGTAGTTGGCGTCTTTCCTGTTCAGCTGTTTTTTGCTTGTGCATGGCTGTTTGTATATCGTGTGGGGGGTCGATTCTTTGTAGTTCGATGCGGTTTACTTTTGTGCCCCATTTATCTGTAGCTTGATCAAGGACGCTTCTGAGTTCAACGTTAATTTTTTCTCTGGATGTTAAACATACGTCAAGGCTCATTTCGCCGACTATGTTTCTGAGTGTTGTTTGCGCTAGTTTTACTATGGCTAGCTCGAAGTCTTCTACTTCATAGATAGCTCGTCTTGCATCAACCACTTGATAGTAGATTACAGCGTCAATTGTTACGACGACGTTGTCTTCGGTGATAATCTCTTGAGGCGGCACATCTATGACTTGCTCTCGCATGTTCACACGGAGAATTCTTTCAATGAATGGTGTTATCAAGCGTAGTCCAGGCTCAACGGTTTTTTCGTAAGCGTTGAATCTTTCCACTAAGCCCTTTTCGTATTGATTGACTTTTTTTACGGACATTGATAATAAGAGCAGTACTACTGCTGTTATGGTTACGCCAATTATTGTTATTTCTAACTCGTACATTCTTTCTCAGTTTCTCCTTCCACTATAAGGCTAACCCCTTCTACCCGAATCACCCTTACCTTAGACCCTTCTTTAATAACTTTGCAATCATCAGGTTTAGCCATCCAAAGCTCTCCACCTATCTTGACTATGCCGCCATCGATTACGTCCACATCTGTTTTTGCTGTTGCCTCCTTGCCAACTAAGGCATCCACGTTTGTTCTTAGCAGGCTTACGTTGAAGCGGTCAAGCAAGCCGCCGCCTCGCATTTCTTCAATGTTGTAGGTTGTGTCTTTTAGGTGGTTTAATCGTCTTATGAATTCTCCAAAGTCTTCACTGTTTAGTTCCACTTCGAGCTGGTAGCCGTTGGGTTTTCTGTTTAGCTTGTAAGTCATGCGGTATTTCTCGGCGAACTTTGAGAGTAACTGTGCAAGTTTGAGTTCGTCTGCCTTTACGGTTAGAGTGACCTTCAAGGGTATCGCCTATTGTTGATATAATATTGTTAAGTATTTAACATTATCGATGCTTATTGATTAGTATTGATATATCCGCCCACTTTCACGGTTTCTATCTTAAAAACACCCAATCGCCTTAGCAAAACTTATCTTCAAGCCCGCCTTTCACTGCGGAAAACTAAGGCATGATAACATGGGAAATATCACAGTAGCCATCTTGGGCGCTCTTGACTACGGCACCAATCTCGGTAAAAAAGGAACAGCCACAGACATAACATTCTACAACTTAAAGAGGGGCGAAGACACGGTAACTTTTCTCGAGCCTTCACGGTACCCTGAACGGTTAGCTCCATTGTTCTATGCTGTTTCATTATCAAAAAAAGCAATAATCATCGTAGATGAGCTAAACGCAATCTTAGGCGAAATCCTCGTCATGCTTCAGTGCTCAGGGATTCAAAGCGGCTACTTTGTCTTGAGAAACTACATTCCCAAAGAAAAAATCCAACCTCTCATACAGGGAACAAGCTTAGAAAAATTCGAAATCATAAATGATGACCCCAACTTCCTAAGAGAGCAACTCTTACAGGAAGTCGCACAGCAAAAACCAACCGAACCACAGGCTGAGCAACAAGCAATTGGCACAGTTCCAGTAGACCATGCTTTCAACGTAAAAGGGGTCGGCACCGTAATACTTGGCATAGTCGTAAACGGCGTCATCCAAAAACACGCTGCCCTCACCGTTTTTCCCGCGGCAAAAACAGCGCAGGTTCGCTCCATCCAAAAGCACGACGATGAATTTGACTTTGCAAGCGAAGGCGCCCGCGTTGGACTGGCACTCAAAAACGTTTCTGTTGAAGATTTAGACCGTGGAGCTGTTTTGACAAACGATTCTTCAGTTAAGGCTGAGACGGTTCTGAAAGTTGCGGCTTCGCTGGTTAAGTATTGGCAGACGCCGATAAAGCAGGGCATGGTCGTGCATCTTGGTCACTGGGCACAATTCATAACTGCAAAAGTGGAAGCTATCGAGGATTCAGGCGACTGGAGAAAACCCACCCTAACCTTAGCATTGGATAAACCACTAGTTTATCGTCCAAACGATAAAGCAGTGCTTATGTATCTTGAGGGCGCTAAACTCCGAGTTGCTGGAACAATCCAGCTCTAGCTACCCACACAAATCACTTCTTATTAATCAGAGCGAAAGCTGAAATAGTATCACACATTATTCTAATCGGAAAACAACCGCATGTCTATGGCTCAAACACCCGTTCCCCTTTCTGTCAAAAAATGGATTCTAATCTCAGCTGCTATAGGCTACGCGGCACTTATCATTTACCTACTCTACTTCGTAGGTATCTGGGATATAGCGGAAGCCCTACTAAAGGTAAACTTGGCCGTGTACCTCTTCGCAATTGCGGCAGTAATAATCTCCATTACCCTTCATACTCTCGTTTGGTTTCAGCTCTTAAATTTCGTTAACATTAAACTGAGTTTTCGTCGAACCTACATATTGTATTGGCTGGGTATTTTTGTAGACAACCTCATTCCTGGAGGGTGGTCTGGCGACTTGTTCAAAGCGTATCTTTTGGGCAGAGAACCAGACATTGACAGTGGCAGAGCAGTTGCTTCAGTTGTTGCAAAAAATATGTATGAAGCGATTTTCAATTTAGGAAACATGGTTTTGGGTTTAGTTCTGCTTTTGCTAAACTACACGTTGGAAGGTGCTATTTTTATCGGCATAGGCGGAATCATGCTTCTTCTTACACTGCCATTGATTATCTTGATGATTGTTAGCTTTAGACCCGATGGCGCAAAGCGGATAGTTAATCTATTCATACGCGGCACTGCACGCTTAACTCGAAACAGAGTGAACCTATTAAAATTTGAGAGCGCAGCCAACAAGCTTTTGGATGATTATCATGATGGCATGAAAATCCTAATTGAAAACCCACGGATGCTTGTGAAGCCGATGGCGCTGTCTTTTTTTGCTTGGGCGTTTGAAATCTTAACGCTCTACCTTGTCTTTGTATCACTGGGGTTCTTTGTTCCAGCAGATAAAGTGATAATTGTGCGTTCCATCGCAGGCAACATTGAAGCCCAAGGATACGCCTTCGCAGGATACGCCCAAATAGTCACTACAGCACTCTACACAGCTTTAGGGATTCTTCCAGCCGTAGCAGCGTCAGTTGGTTTGCTTGGAGGAGTGGTCATCTTCTGGCTTAAAACAGGCATCTCATACACAGCGTTCCATTGTGTGATCTTTGCCGATTGCGCAAGCTACGTATGCAACCTTGTCAGGGAAAAAGAAAATAAGTGCCCAGAAAAAGAAACTGAAAACGGCTAACTACATAACAAAAACCCGACATGATTCAAGTGCAATACCGTTAAATAATTCTCTTAAACTAGCTTAATTGAGGAAAATGTTTTGTCTGAACAAATTGTTTGGAAAAAGCCTGTATTGTCTCTGTATAGAGAAAACGATGAACAGCCCGAAACAGAAGCTTTCGCGGTCATAAAAGCTCAAAAACTAACCGTTTCCAAATCGGAAAGCGAAGGGTTTAGTGGTGCCATAAGTGACTTTTTCTGTTTAATGGGCGACGTTGATGCTGTTAAATCAGACAGCAAGTATGTTGTATGCTGGTTTGACGATTCCGTAGAGGACTTTTATGCGGGATTTAGACGGCTGTCAGGAGTGACTTTTCCCTCTGACGTCAGCTACTCTATAGATAGGCGCAACAAGAGAACTTACAACACTGCTTTCCAAGCAAAACACGCCAAACTGAAATAATAAATCCACTTTCACTGATACATAGCTCGTTTGGTTTGAGCAAAGTCCACTTGACAATATTTAACTATCAAAAAACTTTCTTCTAAATTCCTCTCTCTTTAACCTTGAATTTTACAGTTTTCTTGAACTTACTCTTAAATATAACTACATAAACTACAATTGTAAGGTCGGGAATCATGGAAGAGCAAAAGTTAAAGGTAACTTTGCTTACAGGTCGCACGATAGAGCAGGGTGTCGGCAAAGAGAAAGGAAAAAGCTCCAAAGAATACTTTGATGCATGTTCAATGTGTTATATGGATGCAGAGGATATGCGGAAGCTTGGAGTAAAAAATAACACTAACGTTTTGGTAACCACTGCTAACGGCTCAGTTGTACTCAAAGCAGTTAAATATCCTCGCGCCGCAACACCTGGCTTGATTTACATTCCCTACGGACCATGGGCAAATGCTGTATGCAGCGACAAAACCACCAGCATCGGCATGCCCTCATTTAAGGGAACTCCCGCCGAAGTAGAACCAGCCCCTGACAAAAAGGTTCTGAGCATGGAAGAGTTATTGATGAGTGAATTTGGGAGGTAAAAATACAATGTCAATAGTAACCTCTGTAACATGTCCAATTTGCGGTTGCTTATGCGACGACATCGAACTCACGATTGAAAACAACGAAGTCGTCAAAGTGAAAAACGGCTGTGCAATCTGCGAATCAAAATTCCTTGGCTACCGTGGAGAACACAGAATCAAAACGCCGTTAATGAGGAAAAACGGTAAACTTGTTCCAGTAACAATGGACGAAGCAGTCCATGCTGCTGCTGAAGTTTTAGCAAACTCGAACTACCCGATTCTTTACGGTTGGAGTTCTACCAGTTCTGAAGCTCAACGTGTAGGAGTGGAGCTAACGGAAGAAGTCGGCGGCATTATGGATAACACGGCTGTTGTATGCCATGGTCCCTCAATTCTCGGGGTTCAAGAAGTCGGCATCCCAACATGCACGCTGGGACAAATTCGGCACCGCGCAGACTTAATCATATATTGGGGCTGTGACCCTTGGAGTGCACACCCAAGGCACCTTGAAAGATACACCAGTTTTGCAGAAGGCAGATTTGAGAAAAGCGCATGGAAAGATTACATGCAAAAGCTAAAAGCTCAGGCTGGACAAAAGAAAATCCAAAGCCTCGCCAGAAGCGGTTTTGTAAAAGCCCGAACGCCCCGACCGCAATCGTGCAGTTTACCAGGTGTTCCAGCTTCCATATCCAAGCGCGGACGAAAACTAATTGTAATCGATGTTAGGAAAAGCATGTCTGCGGAGATGGCTGACTTCTTTATTCAAGTGGAACCAAACAAAGACTACGAGTTGATGCAGGCATTGCGAGTGCTAATTAAGGATGGCGAACTTGACGTTGACAAGGTTGCAGGCGTTCCAGTAGAATACTTAAAGCAAGTTGCCGACGCCTTAGTAAACTGCGAGTTCGGCGTCATCTTCTTCGGCATGGGTTTAACTCAAACTGCTGGCAAATTCCGAAACATCGAAGTCGCAATATCGCTTGTCCGCGATTTGAACATGCGCACAAAGTTCCTAATCATGCCCATGAGAGGACACTTCAACGTCACAGGAGCCAACGTAGTTTCCGCGTGGCAAAGCGGCTATCCCTACGGCGTAGACTTCTCGCTTGGCTACCCACGCTACAATCCAGGAGAAACTACCTGTATGGACGTGCTCTTGCGGGATGAACATGATGCTTCACTGGTAATCGCTGCTGACCCTGGCGCAAATTTCCCCAAGCAAGCCGTTAAAAACATGGTTAAACATCCTTTGATTGTGATTGACCCGCACATGAATGCTACCGCCATGTTGGGTGACATTGTGTTTCCAGCGGCGTTTGTGGGCATAGAGGTTGAAGGCACAGCCTACCGTATGGATCATGTGCCTTTGCCGCTAAAGAAAGTTGTTGAACCGCCAAAAGGGGTTCTTCCTGACGAGGAAATACTTCGAAGAATCCTTGAGGAAGTTCGAGTTATCAAGAAAAAGAAAGCAACCAAAAAAGCGGAGGCTCAATAAATGACTGAGTTGTTGATAAAAAACGGCTTCGTCTTTGACCCCTTAAACGGGATTAACGGCGAGAAAATGGATATAGCCGTTAAGAACGGCAAGATTGTTGCGAAGGTGAATGAGCATAAGGCTAAGGTGATAGACGCTTCTGGCTTGATCATTATGCCGGGTGGTGTGGACATTCACACTCATATTGCAGGCGGAGAAGTTAACACTGGCAGAATGGTTCGCCCCGAGGACCACGTTAAAGATGCTGTCCGCAAGACAGCTATAACAAGGTCAGGCACAGGTTATTCGATTCCATCGACTTTCGTTACTGGCTACCGCTATTCACAAATGGGTTACACAACCGTCATGAACCCGTCAATGGCGCCTCTGGAAGCCAAGCACACTCATGAAGAATTAAACGACATACCGCTTCTTGACAAGGCAACTTACCCCTTAATCGGCGACTGGTGGTTTGTTCTTGAATACCTGCGGAAAGGCGACATAGAAGGATGCGCAAGGCACGTTGCTTGGATGCTTTCCACCACAAAAGGTTACGCCATAAAAATTGTGAATCCTGGCGGATTGGAATCTTGGGGTTTCGGCAGAAACGTTCACAGCATTGATGATGAAGTTCCGAACTTTTGCATTACACCAAGAGACATTATGTGTGGTCTAGCAAAAGTAAACAAACTGCTTAATCTGCCGCATTCAATTCACCTGCACACCAACAACCTTGGCTTACCAGGCAATTACACTACAACGCTTGAGACAATGAAAGCATTAGAAAGCATACCTTATGAAGGCAGACCTGTGGGTCACATCACTCACTTGCAATTCAGCAGTTTCGGAGGCGACGGCTGGGGCAACATGTGTTCAGCTGCAGAGCCAATTGCCAAATACATCAACAATCACAATCACATGACCTTTGATATGGGGCAGGTAATTTTCACTGATACTACGACTATGACTGCTGATGGACCATTCGAATACACGCTCTACCAGTTAAGCGGACACAAATGGGTAAACAGCGATGTGGAAACCGAGACCAGCGGCGGAATCATTCCGTTCCACTACAAGAAAAACAATGCTGTAAACGCTACTCAATGGTCAATAGCTTTAGAACTTGCGTTGCTTGTTGAAGACCCGTGGAAGATGTTCATGACAACTGACCACCCCAACGGTGGGCCATTCTTTGCTTATCCAAAGATTTTAGCGTGGTTGATGAGCAAAAAGGCACGCATGGCAACGCTAAAGAAGTGCCACAAGAAGGCGCAAAAGAAGAGTTTGTTGCCTTCGATAAAGCGTGAGTTAAGCCTCTATGAACTAGCTATCGTTACTCGCGCTGGGCAAGCTAAAGCGTTAGGATTAAAGAATAAAGGTCACTTAGGCGTGGGCGCAGATGCTGACATAGCCATTTACAACATTAACCCTGAAACAACTGATATAGCCAAGAAGTACAAGGCAGCGCGTAAAGCCTTTGGTAATGCATCCTACACAATCAAGGATGGGCAAATAGTTGTTAAGGACGGCGAAGTAGTCCAGCATGCTGACGGCAGAACCATGTGGCTTGACGTGCAAACAGAAGAACCATGCGTGATTGACGAGGAGATGAAGAAACGATTTAGAGACTACTGGACGGTTGACTACGAGAATTATCCAGTATATGATCATTACATAAAAGTTAAAGACCCAATAACTGTGAAGGCGAGCGTTTAATATGATAATTTTAACTCCACTAAAAAAATTCACTTTCCCAGTAACAGCTGAATGCATAAACCCCGACGTATTCCAAGGCAAAAACACTTCCGCAATAGCAAACTTGACAGTCTTTGAAGGCAACAGACAAAAGAAACTTGGCGACCTCTTCAAAATCGAAGAAGTCAGTGCTGAATCACCAAACATAACTATTAACGGTGATGTTAGCGAAGTCCGCAGAATAGGCATGGGCATGAAAAACGGAGAAATAATCATCAACGGCAACGCAGGCATGCATCTGGGCGAGAAAATGGCAGGCGGCAAAATCACTGTTAATGGCAACGCAGGTCAATGGACAGGCAGTTCAATGAAGAACGGCTTGATTGAAATCCACGGAGACGCAAGTGACTACTTAGCATCTCCATATCGAGGAAGCACTGAAGGAATGAAGGGTGGAAAAATAGTCGTTGACGGCAACGTTGGAAGTGATTCAGGATGCTATTTACGCGGCGGATTAATCAAAATAAAAGGCAGCAATACAGGGCAATTCTTGGGCTTCCACATGAGCGACGGAACAATCCATGTTGAAAAGGACGCTAGCACAAGAGTGGGCACAAACATGACAGGCGGAAAAATCATAGTATCAGGCAAAATAGAGGAAATGATGCCCTCCTTCACCATCGACAGCGTAAAAGTCAAAGTCAAAGTTGACGATACCGAATCAGCAACAGGTCCATTCTACGTGTTCTTAGGCGACCTTGCAGAAAACGGTACAGGAAAAATCTTCGTTTCAAAAGCAAACAATCCGCACCTGAAAACCTACGAAAAATACCTCTAAACCCTAAGCCAACCCTTTTTGGGTTGCTAAACTCTATATTCTTATCACAACTAATCAAGATGCAGATAGGTGACTACTGATGGTACGCCAAGTTGACATAACAAAAATCAATCTCTCAGCTAAAAGCGTCGAAAAAATTACCGATTACGTTGCCGAAGAGAGCCCCTTGCAACTGTTTGTAAACAGCACTTTTTGGGCAACCATACTGTGCACACCCACCAACATAAAAGAACTCGCAGTAGGTCACCTCCTATCCGAAGGCATCATTAAGTCAATTGAGGAAATAGTCGAAGTCACCGAAAAAGAAAATGCTTGCACGGTTAAGCTAAAACCAAACGTTAACGTTGAAGACCGCATTAGCATTTCACGGCTCCACGCCCGTGTGATTCCTTCCGCCTGTGGAAGCGGCTCACCCTACCAGTACAAAGGCAAAATCCCAATAGTTACCTCAAACTTGACAGTAGCCGCCAAGATTGTTTTTGAGAGTGTCAACCAACTTAACTTTAAGGCGCAGGTGTTTCGGCAAACAGGCGGTGTGCACGCTGCGGCAATCTACAAAGGCGACGGTTCACTGATTGCAATGGCTGAAGATGTCGGCAGGCACAACGCAGTTGACAAGGTTATCGGGATGGCGGCTTTAGGCAAGATTGATTTTGCAGAGTGCTTTCTGGCTTTAAGCGGGCGCATATCGGGTGATGTTGCGTTCAAGGCGGCAAAAGTCGGCTTGCCAATTGTGGCATCTCTCTCAGCAGCCCTCTCCTCAGGCATCACCACAGCCAAAGAATCAAATGTAACCATAGCAGGATTCGTAAGGGGCAAACGATTAAACATCTACACAGTACCCGAAAGAATTATCATTTAATGTTTTTTCTTGTCAGGTTTGGCTAATCCAATTTATCTAATTTAACTGTTCAGCATTTAGGCAAGCTATGCAAAAGCTTAAAAATTTCTTATGCTGAATGGGAGTTAACATGACAGCTAAAGTTAAATGTGAATATTTTGAAAATGGGAATTGTTTTTCAATCCTCGAAAACGCTGAAGCTAAGGAAGCGAGGTCATTAAATTGTAGCAATGATAACGAGCAAGCTTGCTGTTATCTTTGTTCCTACTATCATGGATGCGAAATTAGCTGTAATTTTTTAGGGGAAAATAAGGGAAAAATCAAAAAGCAAAAGTTTGTTGAGAGTTCCAATGAATATAAAATTCGAATATTAAGATGCCCTTTATGTGAATCTAAAATGCTCCATAGTGACGCTAATTTAAGAATTGGGGGTTGGACAGGTCTTCTGAAACTTGTCCCGTTTGGTAGCTTAGGGGAGTTAGGGGAAGAATTACTCCCCGTTACATTATTTATCTGCCCTAAATGCGGCAAGATAGAGTTTATGGCTCAAGAAAAGACTAAGCAAAGGATAATCAATAGAAGCTAAGTATCAACATAATTGCAGAGGGGCAATCTGAGCCAACCTATTGGGGTATATTAGAAACTCATTGCAGAAACCTTAAGAGAGGTAGGTCGATATTGGCTGTTTTCAGCTTAATTAGCATGTTGAAAAATTTCTTTAACATTTTATCATTTCCTGTTTTTGATTTTCAACTTGAGGGTTCAGCCTCAACCTGCCTGCAACCCGAACCAGACGCAGAAGCAAAAAAAGTCGCCTGCATTGACGAATGGAAGATGATGAATAAGGGCGCAGTTCTCTTCTTCTTAAACTAGAAAAAATAACTTTACCAAGCAATACCATGTTGAAAACAAATTCATTGCTTTATTTGCGATAGGCACCATGCCTTGTCGGCGGTTGCCCTTTTTGCCAGCAGGTAGCAGCCGTTTTCCATATACTGGGCGGCTTCGGCAGAGTAGTTTTGGGCGGCTTTTTGGAAAGCGTCTTTTATTTGTCTGGTTAACTGCGGTATTGTCATGTTTAGGAGGGTTTTGGCTTGATGCTCTCGGCTCAGAGCTGCCCAAAAAAACAAGTGTTCCCTCTCAAAAGTGGAGGCACATTGGGCAAATACTTCTGATGCTTTTAAATAATCGGTACTGTTGTATCTCTCAGATACCTCTACTAGAAGCGTTAACGCGCCACTCGGCAGAGTGCCAAGATTCAACCTAATGTTTTCCACAACTGGTCCTTGAGCTTGACGAGGCTGCAATCGTGCTAAGTCTTCTTGTGAGTTGATGTTTACAAAGCTCTTTAGCTCTGGGTCTAAAACTTTAATCTGCCCAAGGGGTGAAACAAAAAGGGCATGTAGCAAGCCTCTTATTATGTCGTCAGGGTGCGAACGCCCAAGCTGAGCGAGCACGTCGGTAACTTCCAAGGCTTTGACGCGGTCAAGAACCATGAGTAATGTTTCAAGCCTGCCGTTGGGCCACACTGGAACAGCAACATAGGAGCCGTCAATTTCATTAAACATGTAATCTGCCACTTTTTCGCTGAGCAAAGGCACATCACAAGGAACCGTCAGACAGTAATCTGCATTGGCTGATTTTAGCCCTGTTAAAATCGCAATCAGTGGCCCACTAAGACGGTTAATTTTTAGGTCAGTAACTATTCTTGCATCATTAATCCCGTACCTTTGCATGGCATCATTATAAACTGACTTACGCCCCTCATTATCATTGACCACAACAATAACTTCATCCACAACGCTTTGAACGTTCTCGATAGCATGAACTATCAAGGGTTTACCATCAAGCATTGCAAGAGCCTTGTCCTGCCATTTCCCCTCTGCGGTCTGAAACCTCTGCCCTCTTCCGCCAGCAAGGATTATCGCCGCTCGCTTTGTCATCACAAGTATTCTCGCAACAATAAAAAACGCAAGCTGTTTATCTAATTTTCTTGCCGATTACTATTTTTTAACCGATGCTAAGTATTCTTTGACAAGTTCAAGGAGTTTTGGTCCTTCATCGGGCAGATTAAGGTAAGGTACTTCGCTTGGGGGCAACTTGGTTTTAGCTATTAGACCCGTAACCGCCAGCACGGGAGGAACAGACTCGCTTAGCGTCTTGTTTAAGTCCTCGGCTGTTTTTGCGGTTACTATCTTGAGGATATCTGGTCTTTTTGAAATGAAACTGTGAAATCCCTCGATAAAGACGATATCGAGCTGCTTGTGTTCCAACTCGCTAATTATTCTATCCAAATCACTTAAGGCAACCTTCGTCTTTTCGATTACCGCAATTTCCTCAGCCGAGACAGCAACTGTAACTTTTGACCCAGCCTTGCTGAACCGCCACGTGTTAGTGCCTTCTTTGTCTATGGTGAAGTTTTCTCGGTGAATGTGCTTTATGGCTCCGACTTTGAACCCTTCAGCTGTGAGCTTTGAAATCAAATATTCAAGAGTAGTGGTCTTGCCTGAACCGCTCACTCCGAAGGCAGCAATCAACACAACCATGACAGCGACGCCTCTTGTAGTAAGTATTTTGTTGCTTAATTAATAAACTCCATGGCAACCGTTTAACCTCGAAAAATGTTCTCTGGAGAATTCACATAAACAAAGAAACGTAGCTCACCTACTTTTATAAGGGGAGGGGGTTACGGCAGAGCAGCAAGTCGTGGTTTACTACGTACATTTAGGGTTCTCTCTTTACCACGTACATCTAGGGTTTGGTTGTACGTAGTAACGGCGCACCAACCCCATGTACGTAGTAAACAAACCAGTTTCCCGCCTTTATATAGGGGGATAGGGTCTACTGGCAGAGCAACAGAACTTTAGCGGCGCAGCGTTAAACCGCCTATAAATAAGGGGGGCTATAGACAAAATCACAATAGCTTCTCTGGTTGCTCTGGTTGCTATAGGCTCTATCCTGCTTGCGGCAAGCATGCGTACGTACTGTATATAAGATATTGGAAAGTTATTTATGCCATTTGAACCCATTATCTTCGGGGGGTCAGATAGTGAAATCTGATGTTACCCCGCTAAAAACTGAAATTGAGACTGCTTCATTGACCACTTCTTCCAAAAAACCAGATAATAGAGTTTTTTTTGGAAGTTTAGGCATAACCAAAAAACAATTCAGAATGCTATTCAACAATATGCCTCATGGTTTAGCATTACATAAAATACTCTACGACGAAAAGGGTACACCAGTTGATTTTGTTACTCTTGAAGGAAACAAGGCTTATAAGCGGATGTTAGGCGTAAAAAAAGCTGATGTGGTTTTTAAGAACATGGCGAAATCTTACCCGCTCACCATTTTAGGTCCTGCAAGCTGGTTAGAAATCTACGGCAAGGTTGCGTCAACTGGTAAACCAAAACTTTTTGAAGCCTATTCCGAAACAAAAGGTAACTATTATCAGGTTTACGTTTACAGCATGAAGAAAGATTATTTTGTTTCAGTGTTTTTAGACGTAACTGCCCAGCGGAAAAAGAGCCAACAAGAATTGGCAGAACTAGCGAAAGCTGAACAACAGCTTGTGGAGAACGCAAAAAAATATGAGTATCTCTCCAAACATGCGCCCATGGGCATTTTTGAAATCGATTATAACGGTCCAAAATTTAAGAGCGTAAATAATGCGATATGCAAAATGCTTGGTTACTCCGAACAGGAACTTTTGGCAATGAACCCCTTTGACCTCCTTTATGATGGAAGCAAAAAACGCTTTCAAGAACGGATAAACAGCCTCTTAAATGGGAAAAAGGTTGACAAGCCAATTGAGTACTACGCCAAAACTAAGGATGGACGCGGAATCTGGGGCATCATGAATATCAAGTTGAATTATAAAAACGGCAAAATCGACAGCGCGTTAGTTATTGCACACGACATTACAGCAAGAAAGAAAACTGAAGAAGAATTATTATCAGCAGAAAAGAAGTATCGAAGGCTCTACGAGACAACCCAAGACGGCATCATGGCTCGAGATGTAGAGGGAAAAATGATTGACTGCAACAAAGCGTACGCAAGAATGCTGGGGTACAGCAAAAAAGAGCTCAAAAATCTTTCTGTTCAGGGGCTTTTGCCTGAAAAATGGCATGAGCAACGCGAAAAAATAGTTAATAAAATACTGCAAACTGGGCGTTCTATTGTTTTTGAAAGAGAATATCGTCGTAAGGACGGCTCAATTTTTCCCGCATCAGTTAGGTCTTGGCGATTAACCGATGGAAAGGGCAAGGTAATCGGGACATGGTCTATCGTTAGGGATATTACTGAACAAAAAGAACGGCAAAAAAATCTTGAAAAAAACACCGACATGCTTCAAAAAATTATTGAAGAGAGAACAAAACAGCTTAAGAATTCTGAACGGTTAGCCGCTATTGGCCAAACGGCAGGGATGGTTGGGCATGACCTCCGCAATCCATTACAAACAATCACTGGCGAATTATATTTAGCAAAATCTGAAGTTGACTCACTTGAGGCTGGCACGACTAAGATGAACCTGCAGGAGAGCCTTCGTGTAATAGAAGAGCAAGCAACCTACATGGATAAGATTGTTTCTGACCTACAAGCATTTGTGCAACCTATCAAAATAGATAAAACACCCTTCAGCCTAAAAGAGCTAGCCAGCGCCGTAATTGAATCAATCGCAATACCAGCCAATATAACGGTAAAAATTCAGATTCCAAAAGATTTTCCTCAAATAAAAGCTGACTTCCAACTTCTAAAAAGAGTTCTTATTAACCTAGTAACTAATGCAGTGCAAGCAATGCCTGAAGGCGGAAAACTGGCCCTGACCTCAAAGGTCGACAGTGAAGGACACGTATTCATTAGTGTACAAGACACTGGCATAGGAATTCCAGAAGAAATTAAACCACAAATATTCACACCCTTATTTACAACTAAACCTCGCGGGCAGGGTTTCGGCTTAGCCGTTTGCAAACGTGTAATTGAAGCGCACGGTGGAGCCATCAGCTTCGAAAGTAAAAAAGGCAAGGGCACAAAATTTACAATTCGATTTACAGCCAGCTAAGAATCAGGCATTTCTTTTTTGATTTTTAATTTTTGCCTAAGACTATAAACGAAAACTAAAAACCAGAATACGACTGTTACCCAACCCAAAGCAAAGCCAATTATGTTCCCTAAAAGGTGATAGGCAAACTCGAAGCCGAGGATGGAGAGAAAAGTCAGAAAAGAGCCGACGATGCTGAAGCCGCGGAGGACATTTCTGTTTTTTATAACTGCCCTCAGCAACCATAGAAGGGCGACGAAGTTTATGATGCTGGCTACATCTAAAATCAGGTTTGCAAGCGCTAGAGTATCCAAAGTTTACCCCTTACCTAAGCCAAACACACTACGCCAAAACTTAAGGTTACCGCAGCCCCAAGACCCAAGACAAGCGGTACATAAACTAAAAACGTAACAACATTCTCTTTACTCTATTTAACACCTAAAAAGTAATAGTATTTGTTTGGGTTAAAGCTGCTGTCTTTCCTTTGATAGTTGTATGGAAGCAATTTGGTAAAAAACATATATAGTATTGGAAAGATTACTGAGAATTAATGGGTGATAAAAATGTTGGGAACTAGAAAAATTACACTTGTACTAACATCTATTATGATTATTGCTCTTTGTAGCGGTTTAGTTTCTGCATTACTACCTGATGATGTATCAGTATCTGTGGTTTGGATGGATCAGTCAGTTCAGCGAGGAGAAACAGTAACGCTTAGAATAAATTTCGGTAGCAACAGCGACAACCAAATTGTAATAGAAAAGTTAGGCTTGCACTTTGATTGGATGGAGAATAATCAATTTTACACTTACGATTTAAGCGCTAATCCTGTAACTGTTCCAGCCCGAGGTAGCTATGTTTTTAGTTCTGTAACTATTCAAATTCCACCGTACGCAACCACTGGCTCCCACACTTATTATGTTGCCATTGACGGAAAAGAAGGAACAGACCTCACTAGTTTCGGTTGGGACTCAGATGAATTTACCATGGAAGTCGTTCCTTCTAGCACACCTACAGCTACTCCAAAATCAAGCCCAAGTGGCAACGGCGGAGGCGGTACAGGCAGTTCTTCAGACTTGTTATTAATTGTTGCTGTTATAGCTGCTGTCGTAATTGTTGCATTGCTAATAGTCGTGTTGATGATGCGACGAAAGCTAAAGCAGGTCACTGCTCCCGCAGCTTCCAACCCAGTGACGCCGCCTAGTACAGAATAAGGACGATTTTTTTCTTTCTTTACCTTAGTTGATAAATTAGTTGTGACTTTGAAAAGGCTTATAGCCAATCAAAATACATGAATCATCATTGCTGTGAGACGTTGGCGATTCATCGTAAACTAATCTGGGCAGGAATAATACTATTTATTGTATTAGGCTTGTTTTCCCCAATCAACTCTAGTGCCAAGGCTGAAAATAGTGTAACCTTCACACCTGCTGATAAATTCAGTATTCCAGCACTGAATGGCTCCATCAGTTTTTCAGTGAACGGTACCTGCTCAGAAGCAACACTGGAAAACAACACTTGGCACTTTAAGGATTTGGCACTCAACAATTCCCAACCACTTGGAAATCTTAAAATTTCAACACAGGACTCCAACGTTACAATATTGTTTTACAGAGCTTACAATGCCACTTTGCGGGCAGTGGCAATAAGATACTCGGTTGAAGGGCATGGAAAACAAACCATAAATTTTGGGTTTAATGAATCTCAAAAAACACGACCCGATGAGTGGAGCGTAGTTATACCAGACAGCATTTTCCTCGCGGAAGGAGACGGTTGGAATCTTTTGCCTGACAATACAGTGGTTATTCATTGCGTGGAAAGCAGGGTATCCATCGTACATTATGTGTTTGATTATCCATCCGACGAGCACCTTCCCTTCTATCAAAGACATTCCATAGCTATAGTTACTGCACTTGTAGTTGCAGCCACGATTGCTCTTGCGGTACTCATTAAAGTTAAAGGGAGAGGATTAGATTAATGTCTTGGGAAAACTCTCCCGCTTTAGTGTTACCGATTTATGCAATAATAGTGGTAGTCGGCATCGTTATTATACTTAAACTAACAAAAGATAAGACGAAACGGTTTAGCTCACTTAGGCTCTTTATCCAAGCAGTCGCTGTTGTTGCAATATTTATGGGACTTATACTTGGGCCCTTCAACTTGCCTCTGTGGCAACCTTTAGGCATTACGCCCAGAGAGCGCTTAATCGGCGCTGACCTTTTAGGTACGCAACTGCCTGACGGAATCCCTTTGCCAATTTTAGCATGCTACTACCCTAACGGACGAACCGTCACCTGCACGCTCTGGCAACTGCAAGCCTACATCTTCCCATTCTGGAACTACCCAAGAGGCTATGAGGTCTTCTACACCACAACAGGCTTAGAAAAAATAGCCATAGTTATAGGCTTAACAATCGTTGCTGCGATAATTTTAGGCAGAGCGTTCTGCGGTTGGCTATGCCCTTTTGGGCTCTATCAAGACGTCTTGACAAGAATACGCAAAGCAGCTAGAAAGCGGCATCTGAACTTTTCTGAAAAAACAAACGTCAAGCTGGGGCAGTCACGGTACATCATAATCGCCGTTTTTCTAATTCTAAGCGTCATTTTCGGTTCTTACTCCATCTTCGGCACCGAACTTATTCCTGGTACAAAACCAGGCGGACCAGAAGGAACAGAAGCAGGCATTGTTGGGTGGATTAACGAGCCGTTCTGTCTAGTTTGCCCCATGAGACCGCTATGTGTATTGGCACAATGCGGTGTCGGCGCGATGAATTATGATTACGTTTCACAAATAACGTATGGACCGTTCTGGATAGCAGGCGGTTACGTCTCATCGATAAACATCACCATCCTTATCATAATCACAATTTTAGCGTTAGCATACCGAAGGGTTTGGTGCAGAATCTGCCCTTTAGGAGCACTAACAGCGCTGTTTAGTACTTTTCCTCCATTCAAACAAATCGCCCTTACCAAACTACAGAAAAATGAAGAAAAATGCACAAAATGCGGTATCTGCAAGCGTGTTTGCCCAACCCAAGCGACGGACGTGTACGAAAAGAAAGGCGGTGACGTTACAGAATCAAGATGTATCCTGTGCGCTCGATGCGTCGAAATTTGCCCTTACGACGATACCCTCAAAATGACGTTTGCAAACAAAACCATAGTTAAATCAAGAAACTGGTTGCCTGAAAACAAAACTGCAAACATCCAAACAGACTAAATAACCGCTTATAATGTTTAACTGCATCCTTATGCGGTCATTTTTGTGGATATTACCAAATTCGTAATATCGTTTATAACAAGCAGCCGTGTATGATGCCTTGAGAAAGGAGAAGGCTACTTGCAAGTATCAGTGGAACAGATTGAACGCCAAATAATAGAATATGCAGAACACTTCTTGAAAACAGAGTATGGCGGGGGAGCTGTAAAAAAACTTGTAGAGTACACTATAAAGGCAATTTACGCTTACGACACCAGTCTCTCAGAAGTCACAGGCAACATCATCAAAATAGCGGCTAAAAGAGACATGGACATCGGCAAACTTACAGAAGCAACTAAACTAACTATAAGACATGAACTTGGCCACATCCTTGACGAAAACTTGCCTGACTTTCCTAATTTTGAAGAGTTAATAGAGCATGAGCGAATCGCTTGGGCAAACGCAAAACCGAAGACCCCAGCAGAACAATGGCGCAAAAACCTAGCCATACGAACACACCTTGACCCCCTAAAAATGCAAGCATTAGGCTTTCCATGCCCAGAAAAAAAAGTTTCTCCAGCACAGCTAAAGCGGGGAATCAACATGGAGCTTGAGCGCATGGGAAAATACAGCCCCTTTGTTGACGAGCACTTGGCGGAAAGATACGCAATGGCAAACCTAATCGAAAACCCCAGTTACTATGGACCAAACAAGAACTTTGCTTAACATCAAGTAAGCCACATCACAGCTACAGATTCTCAGCAATAAACAGAGCAGGGCTTAACTACTGGGTTTTCTTTTGTTTTCAGATGCATAATCCTTAAATGTTTTCTGTTTATGCTTAGTGTGGCTGAGGGCTGGTAGATCAGCCTGGTATGATCGCCACGTTGGCATCGTGGAGGCCCCGGGTTCAAATCCCGGCCAGTCCACCATCCCATAAACAACCTTTTTATAATTTAACAGAAAATCAAAGAATTTTCTATCCCAACTGCTTGTGGCAACTGCACAACCAACAGGGACTCAAAACACAAACAAAACACTAAAAAGCAACGTCTTAAGCAACCTGTAAGGTTGATGTGGTTCTAAGGCACGGACTTTCAACAACAACTAAGAAAAAACAAAACCCCAACAAGACATTAATCCACTGGCACATAAACGGTGAGCCCCTACACAACTGAAAAAGACCCCAATTCAGGAAGAGAGGGGAAAATACTCAGCCTGTAGGTTGCTCACCAAACAAGCAAGTACTCAACAGGTTAATTTAAGCCTTTAAGAAGCACCCGCAACAAGTTGTTTATTCAACCGAGTGCACATCCAGAATCAACTGACTCTTTTGCCAATTCAAAGTTGACTAATTGATTGTTTAACCATTCTGGGAACAAGCGTAAATATTAAAGTATCATACAACAATAATGCTAAAATAACTCTCGCGCGGATGTGCCCTCTAATGACCGAAACTCTTGCTTCCTCAGCTATGAAACGTGTCGAAGATTGGAAATCCCGACTAATCGACCTATCAAAACGAAACAACCTCCTCTACTTCCGCAAAACAAAACGCGGCAACCTCCCAATCACACAACCAGACCAACAAAAAATCTTCACAGCCCTTGTGGTAAGAAAGAACCGCCTAGAATTTTTTATTCCACTCCAAGAACCCAAATCTGAAAAGACAAACGAAAAAGAAAACGGCAAAAACAAGAACAAAACAAAAACTAAACCCAAAACAGCAAAACCTCAAGTCACCTCAGCCATCACACAAGAACCCAAACGCCCCACAGCAAACCAACTCGTCTGCGGCAAAATACCCTGTAGCGACCTTGAAAACACCCTCAAAAGTCTCCAGCGACGCTCACTCCTTGATTACCGTGAACGAGGCGTCCGTATCCTGCATGCGGCATTCGGCACTTTAAACTGGGTAGACCTTGAAACCAAAGAAAACGTCCAATCGCCACTGATTCTTGTGCCGTTAGAGTTAACGCGAGAAACAATCCGCCAACCCTACACCATTGCAGTCCCGCCAGTAGAAGATGAAGCGGTGCTAAACCCTGCTTTGCAAGTAAAATTGAAAAATGATTACAAAATTGATTTACCAGCCCTACCTGAAGAATGGGAAAATCAAAGTTTAGATGATTACTTTAACTCGGTGGAACAGGCAGTTTCTGAAATGGGCTGGAAAGTCGAGCCATCTGTTGATCTGGGACTTTTCTCTTTCCAAAAACTCGTCATATACAAAGACCTTGAATCTAACGCTGCCTTGGTTACTCAGCACCCAATCATCAAAGCAATCGCTGGTGTTAGAGACGAGAAACTAATCTTAGATAACTTACCAGACGAAAAAGATGTGGACAAAATTCAGCTACCCGCAAAAACCTACCAAGTCCTCGACGCCGACAGCAGCCAACGAGTCTCAATAGAATACGCCCTGCGAGGACAAAGCTTCGTCATGAAAGGACCACCTGGCACTGGCAAAAGCCAAACCATCGCCAACATCATCGCTGAATGCATCGCCAACGGCAAGAGCGTACTCTTTGTAAGCGACAAAATGGCTGCACTAGAAGTGGTATACAAACGCTTAAGTGAGGTGGGATTAGCTCATTTCTGCCTTGAACTCCACAGTAGCAAGGCTAACAAGCAAGAGGTCGTGGCGGAACTTAAACGTAGCTTAGATGAAAACTTGGTTCCACGCAAACTTCCTTCACCTCACGAATTTGACAGGTTAATTGAGTATCGTGAAGCCTTAAACGGCTATGTCACGGCACTCCACGAGAAGCACCAGTACCTGCAGAGGAGCGCTTATGAGGTTTTGAGCATAATTTCCAGTTTGGAGCGGGTACCCTTCGTTCCAGTTGGCTTAACAGAAATAGGAACGCTGACACCTCAAAAAATGCGCGAACTCGAAGAACTAACCATGCAACTGAGCAAGGTTTGGCAAGTAATCGAGGAACCAGACTTTCCATGGCTCGGATACCACGCTGACAAATACAACCTTGAAATCCGCTCCGAACTCCTCACAACACTCGAAAACATTAGCGCAACATTGAGAGCGCTGGAACAGGAAACTGAAGAGTTTGCCGCAGTTTTGGGCGTGTTTCCACCTGAAACTTTTGCTAGAATACAGTGGCTCATTGAAACAAGCAACCTGCTCCATGAGAGCCCCAAACCAGAAGTTTACTGGCTAACGAACCCAGACCTTGAGAAACTGATAACTGAAGCCAAAGCCTACAACGAGATGAGCATTTGGATAAAAGAAACACGCGCCAACCTGATGCAACGCTATCACCCTACCCTCTTTGAGTTGGCTCTAACAAGGTCAACGGAAATGAAGCATGCACTTGCAGCGTTAAGCAAGATGCTTCCAGCAGTCAACATTGAAGAGAGCGAATTCTTAAAGAAGCGAGAGACCTTTTTAGCATTCATAAAAAACACACAAGTCGCCGCAAAGAAATGGAATGAAACAGCGCAAGCTCTCGCGCCACTGCTTGGATTAGACGGAACGGACTTAACGGTTACACAGTTAAAACAGTTATCCCGCATCGCACTATTGTGTTTTGCTGATGATAAACCTGAACCCCAATGGTTCGACGCAAAATATCTAGAACAAGTCCAAGAAACAGTAGAGAAAGCAAAACTGCAATATCAAGAGTACAACTTGCTCAAAAGCAGATTAGAAGAAACTTACAGCGACGGCATCTATGAATTAGACCTCGACGAACTCATAACACGATACAGTGGACCCTACCAGAGTGGGCTTAAAATTTTCAACTCAACCTACCGTAAAGACCAAAAACAAATTGCAAAGATAACAAATGACGGTAAAGTTCCAAAAGCAATACTGAACGATTTAATTGATGCACGAAGAGTCAAAAAACTGCAGGCAAAAATTGAGGCTTCAGCTGAAACCGTCCGCTCGTTACTTGGTCACTATTATCACAAAACCCGAACAGACTTCAAAGGCGCCGAAAAAGCCATAGAGTTAACAAAAGAAGTCAGAAACCTGTCATGGGCAACGCAGATACCTGAAACCTTACTTAAGATACTAACCACACCCACAAATCCTTCACCGATGATCAAGAATCTAGGTCAAGAGCTACAGGCATCTATTGAGAAGTGGGAACAGCAAATCAAAGACATAGAATTCCTCTTACCAGCGAAACTGTCAAAAGCAGATGCCGCTGTTACTCAGACGCCCATATCAGTGCTGGATGAATGGGTGACGGAAACAGAAAAGCACCTCAATCACCTATGCGCTCTAACTAAAGAAACGCTAGCGACAAGCAAACAAGAACCCGAAAACTACAAGCAACTTTTAGATGACCTCAAGAACGCTGAAGACATGCAAAAGAAAGAAGCAAAAATCATAGGTGAAAAAGCTCAACTGCAAGAAAAATTCGGTAGCCGCTTCCAAAGCCTTGAAACAAACTGGCAAGACATACTAACTGTGCTTGAATGGTGCAGAAAGGTTCAGGGAGTATTCGGCGATATCCCTGTGCCAGAGGCATTCGCAAGTATTGCCGCAAAAGGACCAACAGCCGCACCTTCGAATGAGGAGTTATCCAAAAAACGGGACATAGCACTAACTGTTTTGGCTGATTTTGGAAAACGCTTTGAAAGTGAAATGAAGTATCAAAACCAGTTATTGAAAGACTTGGAAATCCAAGTTATAAGTGAACGAATCCAAGCCTTCCGTGACCGCGTGGATGACTTGCAGGTTTGGATTGACTTTAAAGACATAAAAAACCGTTTTGCACTGCGAGGTTTAGATCAGTTCTTTAACCGTCTAGTTGAACAGAAGATTCCAGCAACTGATTTGGTGCCTGTTTTTCGACGAGGTGTCTATCAGGAATGGATAAACAACCTCTACAATGAGGACCCTAAACTGGGCAGGTTCCGCAGAGAGAACCATGAGCAACTAATCGCTGACTTTAGAAAACTTGACCAAGAACTTATCCGTCTTACCTCAAGCATGGTTATTGAAGCAGCCAACAGCAGAAAACCCCAAGACATCCTAATCCAAGCCGCTGACACAGAAGCAAATATCCTGTCAAAAGAGGCAGCCAAGAAGAGGCGATTGATGCCAATCCGCACGCTCATGCAAAAGATACCAAACTTGCTAGTTAAGCTCAAGCCATGTCTGCTGATGAGTCCAATTTCAGTCAGCCAGTTCCTTCCGCCTGACGCGAAGTTTGATTTGGTTCTCTTTGATGAGGCTTCACAACTTGTTCCAGAAGATGCCATCGGCGCAATCTATCGGGGAAAAGCCGTTGTTGTAGCAGGCGATAATAGGCAGTTGCCGCCCACGTCGTTCTTCCAAAAGAACCTGCTTGATGACGTTGACTGGGATGAGCTAAGTGATGAAGACGTAGAAGTCTTCGACAGCATTCTAGACGAGTGTTTAGGTATCGGCTTGCCAGTTAAAACTCTTCGTTGGCACTACCGCAGTAAACATGAAGGGTTAATCGCGTTCTCAAATCACCGTTTCTACGATGACACACTGATTACATTCCCAGCGGCAACAGCGCAACATGACAGTTTAGGCGTAAAACTTGTCTACGTACCCGACGGAATCTATGATAGGGGCGGCAAAAGAGACAACCCAAGAGAAGCCGAAAAAGTAGCTGATTTAGTCTTTGAACACTTCAAAAACTACCCAAAGAAAACATTAGGTGTCGTAACATTCAGCATTGCACAAATGAACGCAGTTGAAGAAGCCATCGACCGCCGACTAAAAGAAGAACCAGAATTTGAGCAGTTCTTTAAGGAAGACCGCTTGGAAGGCTTTTTCGTTAAGAACTTGGAAAACGTGCAAGGTGACGAAAGGGATGTCATATTCTTCAGTGTTGGGTATGGTTATGATGAAAATGGCAAAATCACTATGAACTTTGGTCCACTAAATAAGCCAGGTGGAGAACGACGGTTAAATGTTGCAGTAACACGGGCACGCGAGAAAGTATTGTTGATTACTTCGATTAAAGGTTCAGATATTGATCCAGATGCTCAAGCGCTAGGCGTTCAAACACTACGCACCTACCTTGATTATGCCGAGCAAGGACCTGAAACTTATTCAGCCAAACGCAAAGATGGAGAGTTTGACTCAATGCTAGATGAAGACATCGCCGCTGAAATTAAAAAGATGGGCTATGATATTGTTCCGCAAGTAGGTTGTAGTGGATACAAGATAGACATAGGTGTGGTTGATCCTGTTAATCGGGGCAGTTTTCTGCTTGGTGTAGAATGCGATGGTGAAACATACAGGTCAATCAATAGCGCACGGGACCGCGACAGATTACGCGAACAAGTACTGAGGCAACTGGGCTGGCGTATTCACCGCGTTTGGTCTCCAGCTTGGGTTGCACGCCGCGACTCTGAAATCCGAAGATTAAAAGAAGCGCTTGAGCAAGCCCAAAAACAGCAGATAGAAAAGTTCTCTCAAATACCAATCGTTGACAAAGGTTCTGCGCCCTCAGTTGATGTTCAGAAAATCCAGTTTGCAGGAATCGAAAAGATTGGAGTGCCCTACAAAGTTCACCCGCTTAAAGCAACTTACAGTCCCTACATCAAGGTTACCACAGCAAAATCCACATACGATTCAAAACAGAAAAACCAATTCCACTTCCCGGAGAACCGTGCAAACCAAACCAAACTTCTATATGAACTCATACAAAACGAGGGACCAGTTCACTTTGATTATGCTGTTGAACGTTTAGCTGCCACATGGGGTATAAAGCAGGTTACTCCGAAAATTGCGCATGCCGTCAAAGAGGCATTAAACAATCTGATTCGGGAGCAAAAAGTTGTAATTAAAGGCAGGTTCCTCTGGCCCCCGCAACTTAAAGAAACTCCTATTCGTGTTCCGATACAGGGCGTTCCAGAGTCTAAACGTAAGGCTCAGTACATTCCACCCGAAGAGATTGAGGCAACTATGAAGATAATAGCGCAATATGCTTTAGGCATAAGCGACGATTCATTGATTAATGAAACAGCCAAAGTGTTTGGAATCAACCATTCAGGCAGTGAAGCTAAAGAAGTGTTCTCTGAAGTTCTAAAGAGGCTGATTAGGGAAAGAAAACTCGTCTGCAAAGATGACGGCGTAATTACCGCCGCTTAATCCTCATTTAGTTTCTTTATTAAAGTCGGCAAATCAGTCATTACTGTGATTATATAGTTTGCGCCGCTGGTTTTTAGTTGCTCAACAGTAGAGAAACCAGTCGGAAAACCGACAGCGACGGCTTTGAGGTCTTTAGCACTCTGCATATCTGCGGTACTATCTCCCACAATCACAGTAGCTTGTGGTTCCACACCTAAAGTTTTAAGCGCTAATTCAAACTGTTCAGTGTTAGGCTTAACATATTTCACTCGGTCTCTTGGAACCGTAATGCTGAAATACTCATTAATTTTGAAACGTTGCAGAATGTAGTTGGCTGCTTTTTCGCTATTGGAAGTGCATAAGCCCATTTTGAGATTCATGCGCTTTAACTCTTTTAACGTTTCAACTGCTCCTGGCAGCAAACTTGTAGTTGAGGCGGATTCAATTTCATACGTCTCTGCAATAGCCAATGTTTGATTGCGGATTTGCTCGAATGTTTCGGCTGATTTTCCTTTATTTTTCATCAAGATTTCTGCTTTTTTCAGCATTTCAAAAATACTTTCATTAACGTTTAGAACCGAAGCGGGAACGCCTATCCGCATCAAGTAGTCTCTGACTTCTGCGCGCAAAGCTTTGTAGTCTAGGTTAAAATGGGCAAGGGTTCCATCTAAATCGAATATTACTGCTTGAATGGGCACTATTTGTTAGCTCCGTTTTGTGTTGTTCGCGGGTTTACACTTCGCTTACAGAGATATACTTTGTGGTTCGTCATCGTTTTTATGGAGTTATTGTAATAACAACTTTTAGGGGCTTCCGCTGGATTACAGGTAGCTTCACGGGTTTTGTTATTAGTTCTCTTGTGTTTTTGCGGTAAACTAATAACTGAAATAGCGTATTCACCGTTGATACAAAATGAATTTAGATGAGTACACAAAAGAGAAGCTCTGGCAATTACTCGTCGAAGCCGTTCATGCATCAGTGATGTACCCAACCCACAAAGCCTACGTTCGAGACTCAATTCTACCTACCAATGTTGAAGTTACACCGGATGAACTTGTGCAGAGACTCGGTATGCCGCTTGGCGAAGCATTAGTGATTTTGAGTGAGTTGCAGCCAGACCGAAAAATTCAGCTTAGAGGACACTGACGCTCGAAGCTTTAAATGCGATATAAACTTCAGAGGCCAAGTTGAGGCCCATCTCTTTAAACGACCTCTTAGTAATCTGAACCACAAAAACTCTGCCCACATTCACTTTAATCTTAACAAGAGCACCCGAATCGGTTATCTCGCTGATTTTGCCCCTAAACACGTTTCTGGCGCTTGATTGAATAGGGCTCATTGAGAGGATGATGTCTTGCGGGCTGACAAAAATCGATGTTTCGCCGTGGCTTTGAGTTGTAACCTCAATATGCACGCCGTTACCGATGTCCACTATCGTTGTCCCTTCTGCTGATGACTGAGCGACTCCCCTGAAAGTGTTATCGACAGCGGCAAAACTTGCCAAGTTCCTTGAAAGCTTCCCGAAAATATCCACTGGCAAACCCACCTCGGTAATTCTACCATTATTTATCAAAGCGATGCGACTGGGCAGAACCTTGGCTTGAAACATATTGTGGGTTGCTACGACAATTGTTGTTTTTAGCTCCTGATTGATTTTTACTATTGCTTCTTCGATTATCTGAGCGTTTTTCGGGTCCAAGTTTGCTGTGGGCTCATCCAAAAGCAAAAGTTTAGTTTTCAACACCAACGCTCTGGCTATGGCGACTCTTTGCTGTTCTCCGCCTGAAAGCTTTTTCGCCGAGCGCTTCTCAAAACCCTCCAGCTTCACAATTTGAAGCGCTTCTTTGACTGCCTCATCGCACTGTGATTTCGGAATTTTTCTAATTTTTAACCCGTAAGCCACATTATCGTAAACTGAAGCATCAAAGAGAGCGGTCTTTTGGAATACTAAAGTGCTTTGACGGCGGAACTCTTCAGCATTTTTCTGGTTGACATTTATGTTTTCGAAGGTTACTTCTCCCCCAGTCGGGTGCTCAAGGAAGGCGAGAATTTTTAGTATTGTGGATTTTCCTGAACCGTTGGGACCAAGCAAAGCCAGGATTTCACCTTGGTGAACCTGCAAGTTGACATTATCCAACGCCACAGTATCAGCGAATAATTTGGTTACATTTTTTAATTCAGCGATTACACTCAATCTGAACACTCTCCTTACTGAGGCGACCTCCAAACAACCAGAGCCATTTTGATTCGGCGAGCACCAATTACTACAATGTTAATTAAGAAAACAATTATCATCAATAGTATTCCTAGCGCAATTGCGAAACCAATATCGTTTGTTTGCGTGTATCTAGAAATAGCTGTTGTCAAGACATCAGTTAACCCTGCTATGTTACCGCCCACCAGCAACGCCACGCCTAACTCAGCAATGGCTCGGTTAAAGCTAGCAATGTTTGACAGTAACACTCCGTTCACTGCTTCTTTTAAAACGACAATTGAGGCATGTGATTCTGAAGCACCGAGCGTTTTTGCAAGAGTCAGGATTTCTGGGTCAACTGATTCTATTGCGGTTATCAAAATACTAATCAGTATTGGAGTTACAAGAACGGCTTCGCCGATGATAATGGCGGCTGGTGTATAGAGCAAACCCAAAAAGCCTAGTGGTCCGCTCTTTGAGAATATTAGAAAGAGAACCAAACCCAACACTACCGTGGGTATGGCTATTAATGAGTTAAAGAAACCTTTCACGATGGTCTTGCCGCGGAAGTCTCTTAAGCCGATTAGCATAGCGATTGGGGTTCCCCATAACGCAGCCAAGATGACGGCGACTCCTGAAAAAAGCAGTGAGCGATAGACTATTCCGTAAAGCGTTGGGTCTCCTGTTATGATTAAGCGTCCAGCTTCTATTATACCGCCAAGTACATCGACCAAATTTGTCGTCCTCTAAGTGTAGAGTTCTGGGTAGCCATTTCTGTATTGCTGTGGACATTCGGTGCCGTTAAAGAAAGCGGCGCTTTGTATCCAACTTACGATTGGTTGTGGCGCGTTATCTTTTAGTGGTTGCACTGCACCGTAGAATAAGCTTTGACCGTAGTCTGCTTTGCCGTAGTTTTCTATGAACTGTTGCGTTTCAGACGAAACCAGGTACTTTATGAAATCCATTGCATCAACATAGTTTATCTTGTCGTGAATGGTTTGGTTTGCTGGCACCGTCTGGTTTACTGCCATGACGCTGTAGACATTAAGTAAAGATTTTTCTTCAGTTAATAGGGCAGTTAACGAAATTGAGTTGTCTTTTTCGAATTTGAGGAATGTACCTATGTCTGATAATGTGTAAGCGTTTTTTTGGTCAGCCACAGTTAAGGTTGCTCCCATACCTTGACCAACGTTGGCGTACCATGGTTGCGTTGAGATTTCGGTATAGTTGTAACCTGCGGCTTTCCAGAGGGCTTGCTCTTTGCTGTGCGTGCCTGAGTTGTCGCCTCTTGAAATCCAGATTTTGGTTTGTCCTGACTGGTCAGTAAGGTTTCCTCCGTAGTTGGCTATGGCTCTGAGTGCTTGGTTTGTGGCTTTGCCCTCTATTCGTGCGGGGTCGTTTTCTGGCCCAACTATAGTGAAGTAGTTGTAGGCGATGATTTTGCGGTTTAATCCCCAGCCTTGCTCGAGAAAGGTTAGTTCTTGGGCGGGTGCATGGACAAGGATGAGGTCTGCGTCGCCGTTTTTGGCGTGTTGTATTGCGATTCCTGTTCCTGCGGCTATGATGTTTATGTCTATGTCTGTGTGTTTAGTTTCGTAGTCTTTTTCGAGTAATTCGAGGAGCCCTGTATCGTATAGGCTTGTGGTGACGGATATTATTAGACGCCTTTTGGGCGATAGCTCAAAATATGCTATTGTTCCCGCTATAACAACGATTGTTGCAAGAACTGCTGCGGCGAGTAGTTTTTGCCATGTTTTCATGTTAAGCTACCGTTGTGTTTGCTCATACATATCATTAACCTTATAAACCTTACCACAAATAACTTAAATTGAATTGTTAGCCAACAAAAAACATAAACTTTCATGCAAGGCGTGGATTGAATATAAAGGTAAACCCCTAATTGGTAAAGGCGGGGCAGAAATTCTGCAAACAATTGATGCTGAAAATTCGATTTCTAAAGCGGCTGAAACGTTGGGTATGTCTTACCGTTACATGTGGAACTACATACAAGAAATCCAAAGCGCCATGGGCCAGCAGATTGTTGAAACCTATAAGGGTGGAAAAGCTGGCGGTGGCGGTGCGCGGTTGACTGCTTTGGGCAAAAGTTTGCTTGATGAGTATAAGCAAGTGGAGGATTATTTGGATAAGGTTTTGTCTGCTAGTGGTGTTTTGGAGTTGGAAGGTTTGAAGTTGAGTGCGCGGAATCGTTTGAAGGGTAAAGTTGTTGCCGTTGAGAAAGAAGAAATAACGGCGAAAGTTAAGGTTGAAGTCGCAATGCCTGTAACCATAACATCAGTGATAACTAAAGATGCAGTTGAGGATTTAGATATTAAAGTAGGCGATGAAGTTACTGTAATCGTGAAATCAACCGAAATCATGATTGCGAAGTAGGTTTCTTATTCTACTACGTACCTGTAGGTTACGTGTTCGCCTGCTGTTTGGCTTTGTCGTGTGATTTTGAGGACGTCGCCGGGTTTTGCGCCTATTACTTTGACTGCGGGGTCGCCTGATTTTATTTGTGGCATTTGGTAGGGTTTGACTTTGAATTGTGCGAGGAGTTGGTTTTTCTCTTTTTCGCTTAGGATTTCGTGGAAGGGCACTAGTGCATGTTCAAAGATGTCGAAGACGGGGAAGGATTTTGGTAGCAATTCGACGTTTTTCTTTTTTGCGCCAAGTTTGACTGCGTGGGTGTAGCGTCCTTCTGTGACTACGATGGCTCGGTCGATTTCTTTTTCTTTCATTATTTTGTAGAGGGTATTCATTGCTGCGATACCGACTGTTGCCTCGCCTAGAATGCACCAGACTAGTGCTTTTTCTTTGTCTTGTGGAATTTCGATGATGTAGGCGTATGCGCCTTCATATTTTTGTTTTTCAATTAGCTTGTACTTTCTAAGCTTGATTAGGACTTCTGCTTTGCGTTCTTCGATTGTTTGAACTTTCGTTTTCAAACCACAAACCTCAAGGTGAGAATACTCGCAACCTAAAACAAACATTTACCCTTAAACTTTTCTCTTTAAAAGTACGGCGAAATCAACGAAAAACGTTCTATTTCTAAAAATTAAATGTTTTACTGATTTTTTGTATGTTTTTTGAGAAAAACTAGCCGTTCTGGGGTTTAGGGCATTTTTAGTGGTCTATAACAAGGGCTTCTATTAGAAAGAGGGGAGCAATAACGGTTGCGATTTTTTTCTATAGCCCCCTTATTTAGGGGCGGTTTAACGCTGCGCCGCTAAAGTTCTGTTGCTCTGCCAGTAGACCCTATCCCCCTATATAAAGAGCGGAATTTTCAGGGATTTTTCAACATATCTTTGGAGCGAAAAAGCCGCCAATATAGCCTACCCCCTATAGGTTTCTGCATAGAGTTTCTAATAGGCGGCAAATAGGTTCGCGCAACCTACCCCTCTATTAGTTTCAACATAGAACCACTAATAGGCTCCAAATATGCCCGCAAAACAATAGCCCCCCTATAGGTGTAGGGCATAGGTTGACAATTAGGATACTTATATGCCGATTACAACAAAAAATAAAATGGGGTTTAGAGGTTCTTTTTTTGAAGCTTGTTTTGGATTATCAGTGCTGCGCCTAAGAAGACAAAGCTGAATGCCCACAGGTTAGGGTTGTGCAGTGGACCAATAACTTCGTACCATACGCTTGGGTGTGCTTCGTAGCCGCCTGTGACGAAGTAGAAGATTGTGTTGAAGATGAAGTAGCTTCCAAACGCTATCATGACCGCGCCGAGCCATGTGAGGTTGACTTTGAAGGGTTGTTTTTTGATTGCTGGAAGCAGGGTTACCAGCGCCGCTATTGCGATGGCGAGTAAGCCAAAGAGGGTTACGGCGAAACTGACAAAGTTTGTTGGGTTGAGTATGAAGTCCCAGCCAAAGAGTTGGTTTGGTCGCTCGTAAGGCACTGTGGATGCTGCCCAAAGCATTGAGTAGTCAAACCAGAAAACCACAAACACGTAAGCTAAGCCTGTTAGGGCGCTCCATTTGAGAATAACTTCCTTTGACACGTCACGTTTTATTGATGCTCGAAGTTTAAGCAGTAACGGCGGGACCACAAGCGCGATTATAAGACAAGGGATTGCTGTACCGTAGAGTAGAATGCGTTCGGGTGTGTGGTCAAAGTAGAATAGGTATTCAGTGGTTGGCAGGTTGTATGCGAAAGCTGCAATTACTGATGGAATAAGCATTAAGAAGAATGCCGCTTCTATCAGGAGCGCTCGGCTAACATTTTTGCGTATAGTCGGCATGGCAGTGTCTTTTTTCTTCCAAAACAGGTAAGCAGCATAAACCGCTAGCACTCCTGCGATTGGGCGAAGCCAAGTTGCTATGCCGCCAGCTACGCCTTCGCTCCCGTAGTAGAGTACACCCCACCACCAAGGGTTCTGCGAGATTAGGTTGTAAACGTATTGGCTGGTTGCTAAGTGCACTAAGAAGCCTATTCCGTAAATTGCAAAGTATAATCCGTATGCAAGGTAAATTGTTGCTGCCACTAAAATCCAGAAACGTATGGAGCCAATTCTTTCTAGCCATTTTCCCATCGGTTTTCACCGTGTCATGAGTTAGCTGGCGGTTATTTAGTTCTACAGTAGGAACGTTTCGTTCCAAATCTGGAACAACGTACCAAGGAAGATTGGTGATTTGGACTCGGTAGCGGAAAAAGCACTCACTAGCCTCCAGCTTAATTTCCCCGCCTTCAGCCTCAGCGTACCTCGATTTCCTCATTGTCCGAACCAATAGAAAACCTACAAACTTATTTGCGTTTTCCCATCTAATCACGTTAAATAAGATAACACCTGACCCCCCTCAAAAAATTTAAGTAAAAAAAGATGGCAAAATTTTCTATACTGGTTTTAATGTTACATGGAATGTTGCTGGTCCGCCGGGTGGGATAACAAAGAACACAGTGTAGCTCTGTTGTGTTGAGTCACTGAAAGTTTGTGTGTATGGTGCGTTGGCGCGTATTTCGAAGTCAGCGCTTTGTATGTCACTTATAATTGGATATAGGTCGCCTGACTTGCAGATGTTGTTGGTTCCCTTATCCCAGTAGCCCTTATAGATATAGACATCTGTCCAACCGTTGGCGCCACCAGGCATCTTTGTGGCGTTAATGGTTAATTGCCATTTTTCGTTTGCAGCTATCGTAAAAGGCACATAAACGGTAGGTACTGAACTGTTGAGGAATCTCAAGCAATCACTTGTTCCGCTAACCGTGAAATCAAGTTGCCCAGTAGGTGTCCGAGGCGCTTGACTTGCAGGAGTTAATAGAAAAACCCCGGCAACGATAGCTAAAGCACATATGACCACTGCAATAGCGAGCAAGCCTATTATCTTCTTATTCATTCTCTGCCTCCATCACATTATATTTTCTTTAAGGGACTTGAAGCCATCCTAAATGAACCTTTGCCAAATCTTACTTAAAGCTGGCAACGCTACATATTATTCACATAATTAATAAATCATATCGCTAAATGCTTTTTGAACTTTAACAAACTCCAGAGAGCATGTCTCTAAAACTCTTCGAAATTTGAAATGCAACAAACGCCTACTTTTCTTTTTCAAAGCTGTAGTAGGCTATTCCTTCTTTGTAGTCAGAGCTGTAGTGAAGAAGCTTCTCTCTGTAACTTAAATTATTCATGTACTGTATAATTTGGTGTGCGTCTTGGGTCAAGACTTCGACCATAACCCTAGGAGACCCAGCCCTGAGTGTGTTTGCTAACCCTTGTAATACAGCGTATTCTGCGCCTTCCACATCTATTTTAATCAGGTTCACATGTGTTATCCCTGCTTCTGCCAACACGTTATCTAACGCTCGCGCCTGCACCACACAGTAGCCTTTTCCTGAATCCTCTTTAACGCTGTTCTTCGCTGAATCTGCACCTATAAACAACTCAAGCTCAGTATCGTAAGCAAAAGCAGCAATGTTTAGCGGAATGCAATTTTGTATTAAGTTTAGTTTAATGTTTTCTAAGAGTAAATTGTAATTGTCAGGGTTTGCCTCGATTGCTACTACTTTACCTTTATCGCCAACTTTCACACCAGCTCTGATTGTGTAACGTCCAATATGTGCTCCAACGTCAAGAAACGTCATGCCCTTCTCCCACTCAAAAAAATCAGCCAGTTCCCGCTCCCATACATTCGAAAAAACAAAAAAGTCAAAGACTGTTCTAATACGGAATTTAACATCTGTCTCTAACGTCAATCCCCTAACAGGCAGGTCAAATATTGACCTAAGCCTCAGGGGACTACGATTCCTAAAAAAGCTTAGAATAAATATACCAAAAATTTTTGCTACATCTTTGAACGTTTTTCCACTTCTAGCAAAAACAAACGCTGACTTAAAATCAGTGTAGAATTTCAACTCTGCGGCTCTCCTGGTTCTTGGAACGCAGAAAAAACTGTTTAACTCTATTTTAGTTGCTAGTCAAACAACTATTAAAACATGCTTGAAAGCTACCGCAGTAATGGTTACCAGTAGGGAAAGTTAAAAAGTAAGGATGAGTAGTTACAAAATGGTATATTTTTGCCAAATCCATGGTTGACTTATATTCTTCTTTTAAATGCTATGAACAGACTAAAGTGGAACGAAAAGAAACTGAAAGATTACCAAAATCTGCAGGTTCGCCGAGTAATTTACAACGCATTTGAAAACGTGCCTTTTTATCGCCGCATATTCCAAGAAAAAGGCATTCATCCCTCAGACATTCGGGGAATAAACGACCTACATAAAATCCCCATCTTTAAAAAATCTGATTTAAAAAAGCTACCCTCTCAAGATTTAATCTCAATTAAGAAAAATCTCAGTAGCCTCAAAAAAATTACAACAGGCGGATCTACAGGAAAGCCCTTCTCTATATACTTAGACAGCAATGAAGATGCATGGCGTAAGGCAATTTATTTACGTGCAAACATTGCATGCGGACAAAAAGCGAAGGATAAATGGTTTACTATTATTGATGTCCAATACTCTAGTGGAAGAAGCAAGCTCCAAGAACTCTTTGGTTTCTACATTCGGAACATTGTTCCAATCACTCTAGATAGAGATACAAGATTAAAAATTATTCAAAATCAAAAACCCGATGTATTGGACGGTTTCCCAAGTGCATTATTTCTTCTGGCTAAAGACTACGAACAGAAAGGCGGCGCACCGATTGAGCCTCGGTTGATATTTGGGTCAGGGGAATTAGTGGATAAACACAAAATTTCTTTTCTTCAAAAAATATTCAAAGCACCCTATCTGGATCAGTTTGGATGCACAGAAATCGACAGGGCAGCTTGGCAATGCGTCAAGCAAGGTGGGTACCATATGGACGTAGATTCAGTAATCATGCAGTTTGTAGACGAAGAAGGCAACGAAGTTAGTGCTGGTGAAGAAGGAGAAATCGTTTACACAAGCCTTTTCAACTATTCATTTCCCATTCTCAGATATAACATCGAAGATGTCGGGGTTTCGATTAATGAAAAATGTAGTTGCGGAAATAAACTTCCATTGATGAAGTTGATGATGGGAAGGCAGAACTCGTATTTGGTGTTTCCTGGTAACCAGATTGTTTCTCCGATTGATTTTATCGAAGTCCTTGGCGCGTTCAAACTTGAGCGGGAAATCGAACAGTACAAGGTTATTCAAGAAAAAATCGATTACTTGCGTATAATCATACAAAAAACGAATCCTAACGTAGACGAGAGGAAAATTCGAGAAACTCTCACGGAAAATTTGAAGAAATTCTCAGAAAATCCACTGTTAAGAGAAGCGAAATTTTCTTTTGATATAGATTTCGTTGAAGAAATACCTCGGACTTCTAGAGGAAAATTGAATGTAATTTCCTCTAATGTTCCAATATCATTCGCTATGTAAACAAAACAGCTTACGTTTCATTGCTGCATAAAATCAATTTTTTCAGGCAAAACTTTTACGTGAATAATTTCGTCGCGTCTTGGAAGATTTTTAAGCAGTCAAGTCCTATTAATAATGAACAACAATGGTATTCAATCACTTTAAATTTTTACACGATTTTTCGGGTAGAAAGGGGTTCGCTGCCAAGTTTGCCACTATTGCTGTTTTAATATTATTGATTGGTTTGCTGGTTTGGCAGCTTCCTGCAATAACCTCTTTTTTTGAAGAAGTGATTGGAGGGGGCGCTGAGGACGGGTATTCTACGTTGAGTTTAGTGCCGGGTGTATCCGTTACGTATTCTTATGCCAATGATGCATTTGTTTTTAGTTATCGTATGACACCAACAGATGAATCAGGCTTGTTTTACGTAGCCAAAAATGTTGAGCAGACCCGTTCTTTTCCAGCAGTAGCAGGAGCCAAATACTCGGCGCTCGGCTTAGAGATGCGGGTGTCTTCGGTGACACCGAATCTTTTAGTTCTTTTAGTGAAACCTATCGCAGAATAGCCCCCACCGTTCGTGAAATTTCTAAAATCTGGCGCTAAGCAGATAAATACACGGTTACACTATTCAATGAAACATAAAAAAAGCAGGGTTCAGGCTGGTACCCTTGGAAAAACGCTTGGAGCAAAGAGCTAAATGAAATATTTACTGGTTGTCGGAGACGGCATGGCAGATTACCCAGTGCCAGAACTAGGCAACAAAACGCCGCTTCAGGTGGCACGCAAGCCACACATGGACTCCATAGCCGCCAAAGGTAGAAACGGGCTAATCAAAACCGTGCCTGACGAATGCACGCCCGGCTCAGATGTGGCTATTTGTTCAGTTCTAGGTTATGACCCAAAAATCTACTGCACAGGCAGAGGCGCGCTAGAAGCACCATCCAGAGGCATAGAGTTGGCAGAGAATGATGCGGCTTACAGGTGCAACCTTATAACCGAAAACAACGGTGAAATTGCTGATTATTCGGCAGGTCACATAACCACTGCAGAAGCAGCCAAACTCATAGAAGCAGTAAAGAAAGAATTCGCGAAGATAAATGGCATCGAGTTCTATGTGGGCTTAGATTACAGACACTTTTTGATACTGCGAAACTTCCCCAACCCAGAGCTTATCGAGTGTACGCCGCCACACGATGCTATCGGAGAAAAGGTTTCAGCGGCTCTGCCAAAAGCGAAATCACCCAAGGCCGAAAGCACTGCACAAATGCTCCGAGACCTGATTAACTGTTCTAGAGGAATTCTAAAGTCGCATCCTGTGAACCTTGCAAGAGTAAAAGCAGGCAAAAACCCAGGCAACCTAATTTGGCCATGGGGCGGCGGCAAAAAACCCTCCATGCCCACGCTAAAAGAAAAGTACCTTGTAAAGTCAGCGGTCATCTCTGCGGTTGATTTAGTGAAGGGCATTGGAACTTACGCTGGCATGCAAATTATCACGGTTCCTGGAGCCACGGGCTTGTACAATACTAACTATGAGGGCAAAGCAGACGCGGCGCTAAAAGCCCTAAAGGACAATGATTTGGTTTTTGTGCATGTTGAGGCACCAGACGAAGCGGGGCACGTTAAGGATTACAAGCTGAAAGTGAAAACAATCGAGGACTTAGACAAACGGCTACTCGGCAGAATTCTCGACGGCATCAGAGAGCCATGTGCGGTGGCAATTTTGCCAGACCACCCTACGCCTCTAAAAATCGGTACGCACACACGTGACCCTGTGCCTTTTGCCATCGCATCGCCCAACCTGAAGCCTGACGGCGTTAAAGCATTCGATGAGGAATCAGCCAAGAAGGGCGCCTTCGGCTTGATTGAGAATGACTTTTTACTTTCTCTTTTCATTTCTTCAGCGAAAAATTAGTTAGCTTGCAATCTGCTTTTGAGTCGATGTCTTTTAAACGTTTGTTTATAACCTCTTTGATTTCAGGGTCATCTTCATGGCGGGCGGCTTCGGTTAGAAGTTTTTTTGCTACGTAGAAGCTTTTTTCTCCAAAGAGTTTAGCGAATTTGCTTGAGCGTTTTTCCAATAGGCGAAAGTAGCGTGGCAGGATGCACACGAAGTTTAACGGGTAGCGTTTGCTTTTGTCTAGGTCTACTACGACTAGTTGGACGCGGTCGAATGGTTGGTTACCTTTTTTTATGGCGCATAGTTTTAGGTTCATTTTGCCCCTCGAGCCATTGTTAACTTCTTAAGTTTGTGGTAATTATAGGTGCAACTCTTTATCATCCTTTCAAGAACCCGCGTCATATTAACGTTCCTAAAAACCGACACAAATCGTCAGGGAAAAACTTCAGTAAAATAGCGCTCTGTTCTGTCAGAGTTGAATTCGTTTTATCTCCTTTACAACATCAATATCTTTATCGTCGCTTATGATACTGTTTAATTTTCTATCGGCTGCTGAAGCGATATGGATAGAATCCCTAGGAGACAAGTTATATTTAGTCATAAGCGATTGAGCTTGGCTCAAAATGTTTTCATCCACGCTGATGAATTCTAGGTTGAGGAACCCTAACAATTTTTGACCTTGACTTATTGCTTCACTCATCCCCATAGTTTTCCGAACTACCCAAACGACTTCATCCCAAGTCAAAGTTGATGTGTACGCATGCAGTTTGCCGCTCTCTATATTTATCAAAATTTCTTTAGCTTTCTTTACTTTAGGCTCTACATCAGCAGTGTACAAAATTGGATACAGGAATACGTTAGAATCAACGTAGGCCATGGCGCTCTTCGACTTCTGAAGTGATTAACTCTTTAATATTCACTCGTTTTTTTAGCTTCGGAGAAGCGGTACTTATGAAGTATTCAGTATAGCTACCTTTAACTTGAGGCTTCTTGATTACAATTTCTTGATCTCTCAATTCAAGGGTTACTTCAACGCCGGGCTTTAATCCAAGGGCTTCTCGCATTCGTTTAGGGATTACAACTTGTCCCTTTTGTCCAACATTTTTTGTGGGCATTTTGTTCCACCAATTAATTATACATTCTTACCAATAAGTATTACTTTTACTTTTTAAGCTTTAATAGGTGTTTCGCCGATTTTCCAGTTTAGCCGTGGTCTACAATGGAAGAGCAAGAATCCCGAAAGCTTAAGCGTTCAATTGGCTTGTGGAGCGCCGTTGCCATAAACGTTGGCGCAATCATAGGCGGCGGAATCTTTGTTGTCACAGGCATCGTCGCGGGTTACGCTGGTTCAGCGCTTGTCATATCCATGATAATCGCAGGCATCATAGCCTTCATTACTGCCACGAGTTTTGCAAGGCTGACGGCGTGGCAGCCCGTGGAAGGTAGCGTGTACGAGTATGGGCGGCAGTTGGTTTCGCCTTATGCTGGGTTTTTGGCAGGGTGGATGTGGATAGTCGCAAACACGTTCACGGGCGCGGCTGTTTCGCTTGGGTTTGCATATTACTTAACATCAGCGTTTCCTAGTTTGCCTACAAACGTGGTCGCCGCAGTTTTGTGCTTAATGTTTACAGGTTTGAATTTGGTTGGCGCAAAAGAATCGGCAAGCGTAAACAACGTTTTGGTCGCAATCAAGCTTTTAGTGTTAGCTTTTTTTGTGGCTTTCGGCGTTTTCCACGTTTCTGCAGGCAATTTTTTGCCGTTTGAGCCGCTGACCAGCGGCGTTCTGTATGGAACTTTTTTTATTTTCTTTGCTTACGGAGGATTTGCAAGAATCGCCGTTCTTGCCGAGGAAGTGAAGGATGCTAAACGTAATGTGCCTCTGGCGATGCTTTTGTCCCTTGGAATCTCGATGGTAATTTATGTTTTAGTCGGCTTGATTGCTGTAGGCTTAGTTGGGGCTGGCGCACTTGCAAGTTCTGGTTCGCCTTTGAGTGAAGCAATTAGCGTTACAGGAAACCCGCTTGCTGTTCAAGTTGTGGCCATCGGCGGTTTAGTAGCGACTGCTAGCGTGTTGTTGACGGCGATTTTGGGTGTTTCGCGGATGGCGTTTTCTATGGCAAGACGCAACGATTTACCCTCTGCTTTGGCACGACTGCACAGAAGGTTTTTCACGCCTTACTACGCGATTTTGGCGACAGGATTAGTAATGGCGGGTTTAGTGCTGTTTGTAGATTTAACTAGGGTTGTGGCAATTAGTACCTTTGCGCTTCTCTTTAACTATTCAATAACTAACATTTCAGCGTTCAAACTAAAAAACAACGGTCGGCAGAAGATTCTGCCTTTGCTCGGTTTGGCAACGTGCATTATGCTTTTGTTATTTATTCTGTTTGCGTCTGTTGAAGCTTGGTTGGCTGGAGTTATCTTTTTAATGGTTGGCACAGCGTACTATTTCGTGCGGAAAAGGTTAGCGTCCGATAAAATGCATGTTTAGGGTGCGATAAGAATTTTAAGCTTTATCAAGACTTAGTGTTAGGAATTTCCAGATGCCCATTAAAGCTGTTCTGTTTGACATGTTCGATACCCTCATGCTTATCGAGAGAAATCATGAGTTCTACAGTCCTTCACTTATGAGAATGTACCGTTACCTAAACAATCACGGCATCAATGTTCCCTTTGAAGAATTCAATCAAGCCTACATCAAAGCGCGAGATGAACTCTATGCTAAAGCAGACGCAAACTTGGAAGAACCACACTTTAACGTTCGCATTTCTGACGCACTAAAAAGTTTAGGCTACAACTACGATGTCTCCAACCCCATTGTGACTGGAGCGACAAGCGAGTTCTGTGAAGAATTCATGAAGTTCGTACGAATAGACAGCGATGCTGAGGCAATACTAAAGATTCTGCATGGAAAATACAAGCTGGGTTTGGTTTCTAACTTTGCCATCCCCGAATGCGTTCTCAAACTGCTCAAAACCAGCCACATAGACCACTTCTTTGATGTAATCGTGATTTCGGGGGCAATTAACAAGCGCAAACCAAGCCCAGAAATCTTCCAAACCGCACTTAAGATGCTTGGCGTTTCGGTGGATGAAACGGTTTTCGTCGGCGACACCATTGACGCGGATATAGAGGGACCTAAAGCGGTTGGCATGAAGGCGATTTACATTGAACGCCGCATCCAGAAAAAGTCTGAAAAGTACTGCCCCGACCAAGTTATAAAGAGCCTAAGCGCATTAGCATCAGCGCTCGATAATTGCTGAGTTTCATTGTAGTCATCGTTTAAGCATTAAAGTGTTAACACACGCCAAAAAACATGTATATAAAAGCCTGATTTTCAGCGCAAACATGCCTAATTAGTTAAATAAGAGAGTCTTCACACTACTATTTTCCACATCAAAAGGCAAAAGTAATCAATAATGCTTATCCAAGAGCTGATCCTTGAAAACTTCATGAGTTACGAGTACGCCAGAGTACCCCTAAAACAAGGCGTAAACGTAATCGGCGGACCAAACGGAGCAGGAAAATCCTCACTTCTTTTGGCAATCTCCGTTGGCTTGGGACAATCCTACACGGAACGCTCCAGAAAACTAAGCGACTTAATACGCTGGGGACAAGACCAAGCCCGAGTAACACTCATCCTCGACAACAGCAAGATGGGCAACAAACGCCCCGTAGCCAAATACCAAAAAGACCAACTCTTCCTAACCCGCATTTTACGCCGAGACGGCAAGTACTGGTTTGAACTCGAAAACCGAGCCGTTGGCAAACAAGACGTTGAACGCTTGCTCGGCAAGTTCGGCGTTGACCCCGACAACATGCTAATCATAATGCACCAAAACATGGTGGAACAATTCAGCGTTCTCAGCAACACGGAAAAATTGCGCATGGTTGAAGCCGCAGTCGGCTTAGAACCTTTCCGAGAAAACGTAGTGCAAGCCAAAACCAAACTGATGCGCATCCTAAGCCAAGAAGAATCCGTCAGCAAACTCCTCGAACAAGCCCAACAAACCCTCAATTACTGGCACGAACAATACGAGAAATACCAACAAAAAAAGCAACTGCAACTCAAACGGCGATTCTTAGACCGTGAACTCGTTTGGGCAGAAGTCGAAAGACGCGAAAGCACCGTTAAGGGTTTGCAGGCAAGCTTTAACAAGACTCAGCAAGCACTGGGCAAGATTGAGGACGAGTGGCAAGCGGCAATCAGCCAAATTGATGCCCAACAAACCCAACAGCAATCCCTCAGAGGAGAAATCAAATCACTGTTTGATGAGCGCTTAAGCTTGGAACGTGAAATAGCACAAAACGAATCCGTCTTATCGCTGATTACTCAGCTGTTGAGTGAAACCCAAGTTATTGAAAATCAAATTTCAAACCCAAGCCAACTCAAACTGCTACGGAGCGAGAACCTAAAAGAAATGCTGGAAAACTCTAAGCAACAAATCGAAAGGGCAAACGAGCAAGTGAAAGAAAACCAAACCAAACTGCTCAATTTGGAAGATTCCACTGACAAAGTAACTGCGCAAGCCTTAGAGAAGCGCGTGAGCCTTGCCTTGCTAGAGTTCAAAAAAGCCAGCACAATTGCAGATTTAAAAAGCGTTGAAGAATCCCTAAAAGAAGCACAAGAAGCACTAAACACGGCAATCCAGAAAGCACAAGAATCGGGCGAACGCATTGCAGTCCTCAAAAGCGCCAACGATGTTTTGGATGAAATCCGCTTAACTGAGGGGCACTTAGCGGCGCTCTCTGATGTTTCAGAAGACATCGAACGCCAATACGAATCCTACTCAAAACTCTACTTAGAACTCAAAGAAAAAGCCGCACTAGTAGCAGAGAACCGAGAGAAAACGCTCGAGGAAGTCAGAACCCGCATGCAAGCATGGCACAGCGTAATGGAGAGCCTGCTTGAACGCGTCAACATAGAGTACCAAAAAATCATGAGCCAAACGCTTGCGTCGGGCGAAGTGCAGCTCTCAAACACTCAAGACATTGAAACCGCAGGCTTAGAAATCTATGTGGGATTCAAGGGCGGCAAACCCGTGGCACTGGACGCTTACACGCAAAGCGGAGGAGAACGAACAACAGCTACTATGGCTTTCCTCTTAGCCCTCCAACAGCACGTGCGTTCGTCGTTCCGAGCAGTAGACGAGTACGACATCCACATGGACCCGAAAAACCGCGAGATGATTGCGAAAGTTCTGGTTTCTATCATTAAGGATGCGAGTGCTCAGTACGTGGTGATTACGCCCAGCCAAATCACTTTTGCCCAGCAAGATGCCAACGTCATCACGGTTCAGAACATTGAAGGCAAATCAGTCGTGCGTGAGGTAACCGCCTAATGCAGACAACAAAAGACCACAAGCAACTAGGCAAAGAGCGGCTGGAACGCATTATTGAAATGTGCATCGCCATCGAAAACCACACCGTTGATCCCTTCACGCTGGAAATTGACGAAATCATCAGGGTTGTTAAGGAGTATTTTCCGCATTGGGAGCACCCAGACGAGCTAAAACTTGACGCTGAAGCACTTCATCACTTGGCAACGGTGATTAAGATGCAGAGCGAATGGGTCAAGCAACGCTCAACTGCCCTTTACACTGACCCGTTCCTGCTGGAAGAAAAAATCCGCCAAACAGACAAACAGGGCATGGTAGAAGTTTTTCTTGGCGCTTGGAGCCCAATCATCGAGTTCGAGCAGCTTAGCCTTCACGGTTTAGCTCAGGGCTTGCTGTATTGGGAAGCACTTCCGCCCATGGGCGAGCGGTGGAAAGACATTGAAGTTTCTGAGACAGCAATGGGCGCGGTGAGCCGTGACGAACTCATCAAACAGCGCGTCTTGAGCGACAAGGAATTTTCAGAAGAACTAGAGTGCTACTGGCACGAACTCAAAACCAAAGCCGCCGAGAAGAGCGCTGACGGCAAAATCGCCTACTGGGATTTCATCGGCGCAGACACTTACGAGGAAACCGTGCAACGCGCCTTCATAACCAGTTTCCTTGTGACTTACGGCTACGCTACTTTGGAAGTTGACAGGCTTGAAGAAACCGTCTTCCTCCAACCTTACGATACACCCCGAAACGCGGCTTTGACGGTGCAGTCAACGTCAGTGCCGATTGCCGTGTCCTGCGAAGATTGGCAAAAATGGAAAAGAGGCGAAACACCTTGAGCAAGAAGAAAGGCGTTTACGGCAGCAAAGTCAAGAAGGCAACACAGATGCTCTTCTACAAGCGGCACCAGAAGCCAGGCGTGAAAGGCTGGGAACTGCACAAGGCGTTGGGTTCAGACTACCTGAAAGTGCTCGATTTGCTGGATGACTATTTGAAGCCGCTTGATTTGCAAGTGAAAACCATATTTGAAGAAGAGAAAACACCAGAGAAGCCAACGCTTGAGGAGATGGACAGGGCACGGTTCTTTGTAACGTTGCGCGGCGGCACTGTGAGCAAGGACAAGCTGATGGGTTGGCGTATCGACGACTTAGCAGGCTTAGCCATAACAATCTCGTTCATTATCAGCAAGAAGGGGCAAGCCACACGAAAAGACGTAGAAACGCTTTTGGCGGAAAAAATGCCCGGCTGGAAAGTTGGCTTAAACGTTGACCGCTACATCCGCTACGGCTACTTGATGCAGGACGACAAAGGCATGCTCTATTTGGATTGGCGCACCAGAGCGGAAGTGGATGAGAAAGCGCTGATTGGCATGTTGTTGTCGGCTGAGAAGCAGGCGGGGGCAGAGGCAGAACCAGCTGAGCAGCCAGAGGAAGAAGCGCAGGAAAATCAGCCAGATGAAACGGTGCAAGAAGAGCAAGAAACCGACTAGACACAGTTTCAATTTTTCTTTTTGTAGATAGTGTTTTAAGTTTGTTTTTGTTCTTGTTATTTATGCAAATTGGATACATTTTTTTATGCACCACCTACGACATAACCGAGTGCACCAAGAGCAAACGGTTTTCTTGCTCGGACAGGCAAGTTGACACCTCAAAAATCAAAGGAAACGACATTGTTTTCTTGTTTAATGACAAGACTGGAACGCTGGTTGGTCCGTTTACGGCTGGCGAATCCGAAAACTTTGAAGAGGGCGCTCTTTACAGTGGCGTCCAGAAAGACCAGCTTTCAGAAAACATCACCGTGGAGTGGGAAAACCTGCACGAACTAAAAAATGCCCCAGACAAAATACCGTTCCTCAAAGACATTAAGTCGTGTCCGCTGCCTGCGCTTTGGACTCAAGAACTGCTGACAGCATTAAAACAAGCCCCACCCTACACCCAGACACAGGAATGATAGGGCGTGCTCGTCTTTTGATGCTAATATAAAACGTTTAATAATTACCGCCAGTTAGAAAAAGAGCAAAAGAAGCTACTGGTGTTCAGTTAAAGATGTGGGCGGCTCAGCATTGGGAGAAAAATTTAGTCTGTCCAACCTGCAAAGGAAACTTAAAGGTTACTGGTGTCTCAATGCTGTGTCAGGGCTGTCAAAGGACTTACCCAATTATCGACGGTGTTCCGTGTTTTGTTCCTAATGTTCTTGATGAGCACCAGAAAGCTGAAATGGATTCAGTACTATCCAAACATTCACACCATAAAACCAGTTCCGCAAGAAAGTCTGCAACTGATTTTGTTCCTCCAAAATAGCTCGAAAGTAAACTAGACCACACAACGGTAGATCAAAATACACGTATAGTTAGTTTAGGAGGAGGTAGCGGTGATGACTTACCGCATGTTGCGTCAGATTTTAAGTTCAATGTTGATCATCTTGCGCATGAATACATCAAACTTGCACCCGAAATGGCTCAGGATCAGGCAACAAAAGGCGCCATTAAACATATAGCCTCCACAACTGAAACGCTTCCTTTTGCAGACAATTTTGCCGATGTAGTGTATTCACGCAACAGCCTTGATCACTTTAACAATCCACTAAAAACAATGTTAGAGATAAGCAGAATCTTAAAGCCGAACGGAAAATTCTTCCTATCAGTTTTCTATAACTCCAATTTTATTGATTGTTGCGAAACTACAATAATCGATGAGGATTTTGTTGAGAATCACCTCAAGAACATCTTTGATGTGGAATGGCTGGAAATTTGCTCTATCGAAGAAGAACAGGGGAATCAGCCGCCAAAATTTTCCTTACCAGAAAGGCGAAAGCTTGAATGGCTGCATGCAGTATGCCTAAAGAAAAAAGACCCCCGTCCATATGACACTAAAACCTTAGAAGAGTACGGTAAACTTACCTCAGACTTCCACACAGCCCTCTACTACGATGAAATTTTACAACATGAAAAAGCCTCCGAATTCTACCTCAATGTCATAAATGAAAGACCTTTCTTGGAATCGGATAAAATGCGCATTTTATACTCTAAAATCCGCTACCTTTCAATAAACGACCACGAAGGCTTCAAGGCATTCTTTGAAGAATTTAAGCGTTCGAATGATGACCCCTTCTGGTGGAGGATAGTTATTCTCTCGTCAGGCTCGTTCATGAAGAGCGAACTGGAGAAAGAAATAAACGAGCGGTTTTCAGGCGAAGAGTTGGCATTTCTAAACAATAGTATGAAAGCTATGGTTGGATTAAATTTCAAGCGGTTCGTAAAAAACAGAAAAACACTCTACAGGATGTCAAGACCAATTTACAAGGTTCTCAAAAAGTTTATGAAAAACAAGGACTTTTTTGAACGAAATTCCTTCTGATAGCATGAGAATTTAATCACTAAGAAAAAGGGGGAAAGAGCAGCACTAACTGCTCCCTCGAAGATATTTGCCTTAAGTTTTTGTGGGTGTAGTTTTCAGCTCTTCGTTCTCTTTCTTTAAAGCGGAATTCTCATCCATCATCAGCTTAACGACAGCGTTGAGTTGGGTCATCATGTCATTGATTCGCAGGTTCAACATACCAACCTGTTGCATTATAGGGTCTGTTTGAGTTTGTGTAGACATTATCTAGTCACCTTTTCATTCTTTGTTAATTTATCCAGATGGTTGCTAAGTTATTAGCTGCTGCGCCTTGAATTACTGTGTATATTCCATTGGTCTTTGTTGCTTTTCCAACATTGTTTGATGTTACTTTGTCGCCTGCATTTAGTGTTTCTGCTGCGTAAACTTGTGCTCGACCTGACTTTATGATTTTTACCTTCTGGCCTTGATTACTCTGCAACGCGTATGTGACTGTTGCAACAGGCACACCATAAACGTTTGTTGATCCAGTAGATTTGGTGACAACATTGTTGCCTTGTATGCTGCAGAAATGATTTGCTTCAACACCAGACGCATCAACAGTACAACCTACATCCACTATGATAGCGCTTAGATTCCCAGTTGCCCCATTGCTTCGTTTTATGTACAATGTATCGAATGCACCTGCGCAGAGGTCGCCCGCAGGGACATATTGTTGAGAGTCTCCATTATATCTATATAATCCTCCAAGGTCAGGACGGTTTACGCAATGACCTGGTCCAATAGCCGGGGGATAGACAAAAGTGCCTGTCCGATACCCATAAACTGTTTCGGAGTCAGCTAAGGTAATCTGTGGGGGGGTCGGTTGAGCCTTGAAAACCATGGCCTAACATGATTGCTCCACCTCCGTAGCTTTTCCAAGGATCGCTTGTACAGAATAGAGCGCCGTAGGTTTGAATATCTTTTTCAGCCCACAAACCATGATCTGTCGCAATTATGGGACAATAATTAGTTCCCAACGGATCTGCGGGGTCTTGTACCATTACCAGAAAGAAACTTGAGCATTGCCCGTCAAGAAAACGATGTTGCCCGTCAGGTTGCGTTGTGTCCTTGAAAAAGATATTACCGTTTCCAAGAGTAGAATACGCATGGGGAAATGGCAAAAGGCATTGAGTTGGGAGTTGCAAAGCGTTGTTACCAGTTAACATTATTTGGGGCGCATTAGTTTCAATGCTTGCACCGCTGGCAGTCACTAGTCCTGCTGCAGTGCTCTGAACTGGAAGTTTTAGTTGTCCATCTTGGGTTAAGGCTGATAGCAAGTTCCAGTTTGAACCATTGAAGTAATCGTTTTTTATTTTATATTTGCTGTCTGTATCGTAGTTTCCGAGTATTCGCATTTTTTTGTTGTTGTATGCGTCTTTGAATTCTATTGCGCCCGTGTTTGTGCCTGTTATTCCGCCGGTTGAACTAGCGAATGTAATTGAACTCCCTGATGCTGGTAATTGTAAATGTCCATTGCAAGTAGTGTCTCCGTTAACAGTTAACGTCTCTGCAACTGTTGCATCCTCATGTACCGTCAAATTCCCCACTTCAAGGTCTTCATACTCAACAGTTTCTTCTTTGAATGTTGCAATGCATCCTGCCCAAGCTGGTGTACCGCTGGTGGTTGCAGAAACGTTAGCGGTTCCTGTGGTGCTTACGATTTTTTCGCAGTATGCTGCTTCTATGCTCCAAGTGAGGGCTCCGTCTAGCATGGTAAAGTTGTTTGTTGGATTTGATAAACCTGCGGAACCGCTTGTACCGCATAAGCTTCCTACCCATACTTCATTTGCTTGAGTTGTTGTAGCGGTTGTTCCTGAATCTACAGTGTTACCGTACCCACTGTTGCTTGCTCTTTTATCCAAGGGTGATGACATTAAGCCACTGTATTCACAAACATTACATATGTGATAGTAAAGTGACTGCGTTAAGTTAACAGTAATATTCTTTGATGCACTACTAAGAACGTTGCCGAGCCATATTTCAGATTCTGCTACATTGTTAGCGCTTACTGAAGATCTAATTTTACTCCAGCTAACGCCGCTTTGAGAAATAGATGAAACGTGGCAATCGCCGCCGTCAGAACCGTTTGCTATTGCAGCGATTAAGGTATTTCCGACAGTAGGCGTATTATTTAGCGTGACATTTATTGTTGTACTTTGATTTGAAGTTCCTCTTTTATACTGGATTCTTGTTATGGTCACTCAATTTCCCTCCTGTAACTGCATGGACTGTTGTCTGTTGTTTGATGTTCTGTTTTGATTCGATTGTTGAATTGTTTTTCTTTCATTTTTATCACTGCTCAAAAAAATTAGCGTTCGTTTTTAAATGAAAGGCGGAATACATGAGAAATATACTGCGAAACGTATGAAAACCAAGTAATTTGAAGTGGTGGCTATTCGCTTTTACTGTTCTAAGGTTTTCAAAACTTTAATCAGGACATCAGTTTTGGGATTATCCCTGTTTAGCCGCAAAACCCTAACCTTACCACGCCTGACCTTCACGCGGTACTCGTTTATGATAATTCCCTCTTTCTCCAAAATCAACAGGTTTCGATTCAGCTCGTTGTAGGTGGTGCCGACGTTGCTGGCGAGTTTCATGACTTGGAGTTCGTGTTTTTGCGCGAGTACTTTTAGGATTTTTTGCCGTACTGAAGAAGCTATCACGACTCGCAGGTCCACATGTTGCGCCTCAAATCAAGACAGCGCAGGCTGCAAATTTAAAGAATTTTGTCAAACAAAAAGCACTTTTAGAAAACACAAATTTAAGCAACCAAACTCTCTCAAGGCATCTTTAGAAGAAAACGCACGCAAACGCCCTCAACAAACCGCCCAAACAAAAACACCGCTTAACCCGTCAGTTCAATCCTGCACTGGTTGTACAAACCCCACAATCAACACAAAACCCAAACCACAAACAAAACCCAAAAAACACTGCTCTGCCAAACCCACAGGTTGATGATGAACTAAGGCACCCCCTCATCATCTACTACTAGAAAAAACAAAACAAAAACTTTCAACAAGAAAGCAAGCTAACTAAGCCAAAGAAAGAAGGCTAGGAAATTAAGCCTCTGCTCAATACGGCTCTTTTTTACCAGTCAGGTAAGCCCAAGCGCCAACAAGCACAACAGTCAAGACTGCACCGGCGCATCCAGCAACAATAAAGCTTGTTAAACCGCCAAGCAACGGCAAAACCGACACCAACCAAGGAATAACAAAGACTGCTGTGACCTGCGCAATGACACCTGCAACGAAGCCTAAAAGAGCAATCAAACCGAACACTTTCAATCTGCTATTCATACATTTTCACCTTTAGCATAGCAATAGCCCACACATCATTTTAGTCTAACTAACACATTTATGTATAATCCCAAAACCGCCACAACCATGTTTAACTCCATTAGTATAAACCCCCCAACCCATTTTTACAACACATATAGCTCTACATATATACGTCCATATTGCCAACATATTAACAACGTATAAGACCATTTTCCGCACTCTGTCCTCAATAGAGGTAAATCAAATTGTCAGAAAGATTCGCTAAGAAATGGGAAAGTAAACGGGAAGATGAGCCATTCACAAATCGCATAAAAGACGCGGTAAAACCACCAGGTCCACTAAAACCGCGACTCGACTTTGCAGTCAGGCGCATCGAACTCCAAGTGCAAAAACTCGACCAAGCAACAGACCGATTCAGCCAAAGAGACAAAGCAATCTTCGCCCGCATCGTTGACGCCTACACAAAACACGACAGCGCACGCGCAAACGTATTCGCCAACGAACTAGCCGAAGTCCGAAAAATGTCAAAACTAATCATGAACGCCAAACTCGCCCTAGAACAAATCACCTTAAGATTACGAACAGTATCAGAACTAGGCGACGTAGTATCCACACTCGGCCCAGCCGTAGGAGTCCTACGATCAGTCCGAGCAGGCTTAACAAGCGTATTCCCAGAAGCAGAAAACGAACTAGGCGAAATCGGCAACATGCTCAGCGGAATCATGATCGAAGCAGGCCAAGGCAGCGGAATGACACTCAACTTCGACACAGTAAACGAAGACGCAGCCAAGATTCTCACCGAAGCAGCAACAGTCGCAGAGCAGAAGATCAAAGACAAATTCCCAGACCTACCAGCAGGAATCCCAGCCGCCCCAACTTCAGAAGCGGAGAAATTCTAAACTAAGGAGGAAAAAAATTGTCCAACTCCAATCTTTTTCTTTCAATCGGAAAACCAATCAAAAACGAATACGGCCGAGTAATCGGAAAAGTAGCATCATTCGCATTAACCCCAAACGGGAAATTTGACGCAGTATTCATAGAATTTGGCGACGGCCAATTCTCAAAACAGCCCATGGAAAGCCTAAGATTCAATGGCGCTGAAGTCACATTCATCTCAAAAATCAAAAACCAAGCAAACACACTTTGCGACCACATCCCACTAATCTGGCGCAAAGACCAAGCTCTAAAAGAACTAGCCGAAAAGAAAAAAATCGCACCAGAACTCTACCAAGAAATGCACTCCAGCTTCGAAAGCGTTTTGGCACAACTCAAAAAAGACGCTCAAATAGTCGTTGACGATGCAGCCATAGAAATCGAACGGTGCCAAGAAGAAATCTCCTCACTCACTTACGCCATCGCGAACCTAGAAATCGAACACGAAATAGGAAAAATAGACGAAGAAAGCTACCGAGCAGCCTTCAATCTTTTACAGGAAACACTAAAACGTGCAACCGCGGAAAAGAACGATTATGAACTAACAAAAAGCAAACTCTCCAGCGTCCTGCTTGGCGAAGCTGTATCACAAAGTGACCAGTCACAAGTTGCACCAAAAACAACTAAAGTCTACGCTGAACAAGTCAATACATCAACAAAACTGCCTGAACCTCCCGTTGTTGTTTACGTGAAAGAAGTCGGAAAAGCTGGCTTATAGCCAACATTAAGTGGAGACGACACGCTACGGAGGGAATAAAAATCAAAAACTTAACTAACCCAGCTCCCTCTCCAGTGCGTGAAGTCGCCACAAAATCCATTTATACACTTAAAATTCAACAAAACAAACTTGAGCAAGCGAGTTTCCGCTTAAAAGAGCGCGACCGTGTTCTCTTTGAAACCTGCATGAGTGCTCTTAAGAAAAATAACAAAGAAAGAGCCGCAATGTGTGCAACTGAGATTGCGGAAGTGCGCAAGCTTGTAAAGTTTCTCTACAATGTCCAGTTAGCTATTGAACGTGTTATCCTTCGTCTTGAAACCATCAAGGAACTCGGTGACATTGTTTCTGATTTGAAACCTGCTTTGCGGTTACTGCAAGGTGTTTCGCAGGAACTGTTCCAAGTTTTGCCTGACGTTAGTAGCGAATTGAATAATGTTAACAGTGCTATCCAAGAAACGCTGCATGCTGCCAAGATTACGACCGACGAGAACATTATTCCTGTTGGTAAAAAGACTGAAGGCGGCGAAGAAATCCTCAAAGAGGTCTCGGGCTTTTTGGAGCAGAAAATCGCTGAGAGCCTTCCTGAGCCTCCTGCTACTGCACCTGTAAAGGAGAAGACACCGATTAAGGAGCTGGTTGCTTTAACAGCGAGTTCTTCACAGGTGTTTGGCACCAAAACAACGGAAGAGGCTGGGTTTGATCCAACGCGGTCGCTATTTTCGTATAAGAAATCTGAGATTAAGGAGTTTTCGCTTAAGGTTGACAAGCCTTCTTTGGAAGATGTCTTGTTAGAGTATGTACGTAAGACTAACGGTGAGATTGATTTGAGTCGTTGTTCGAGTGAGTTAAAGACATCGAACGAGGAAATTGAGCGTGCGTTGGAGAATTTGGGAACTAAAGGTAAGATTAGGATAGAGTTAAGATCACCTGAATAGGAGAAAGGGAAAAATGAGTGCGTCACACGAATTGGAGAAAGCTGCAACAGCCTACGCTTTAGATGCTGTGCGTTTGGATAAGCAAGGCCAGAAAGGCCGTGCAATTACGCTTTATCAGAAGGCTATTGAAAGCTTGTTGCAGTTGGTTCAACTTTATCCTGAGTATGGTCTAAACAAGGTTTATGTTCAGAGAGCTATTGCGTATCAAGAGCGGATTAAAGCTCTGCAGGGTGCTGTTTCACCTGTTGAGATGAGCGATGCAACGAATGCTGATGGTGGTGGTTCTGCGACGATGGATGGCAACGGTGGTAATGGCGGTGGTGGTAAGGCTGAGGAGTTGGTTATAACGGAGAAGCCGAAAGTGAATTGGGATGAGGTTGTTGGTTTAGATGTTGCTAAGAAGGCTGTGAAGGAGGCTATTGTTTATCCTGTTCAGCGTCCTGATTTGTTCCCGCTTGGTTGGCCTCGTGGGATTTTGTTGTTTGGTCCTCCTGGTTGTGGTAAGACGTTGTTGGCTGCTGCGGTTGCGACTGAGATTGATGCGAATTTCTATTCTATTGATGCGGCTTCGATTATGTCAAAGTGGCTGGGTGAGGCTGAGCAGAATGTTGCGAAGTTGTTTGGTGCAGCGCGCAAGTCTTCAAATGATGGTAAGCCTGCAATTGTGTTTGTTGATGAATTGGACTCTTTGATGGGTGCGCACAGCAACGAGGTTGGAGGCGAAATCCGTGTGCGGAATCAGTTCCTCAAAGAGATGGATGGGATTGTTGATAAAGGCAAAGCATTACACGTTTACGTGATTGGCGCAACCAACAAGCCGTGGGATTTGGATTGGGCGTTTATTCGTCGTTTCCAGAAACGCATTTTGGTACCGTTGGCGGATCACGCGACACGTTTGAGTATGCTAAAGTTGTATTCGAGTAATTTGCATCTTGCGCGTGACGTTGATTTGGATGAGTTGGCGCGTTTAGCTGAGGGCTTTTCCGGAAGCGACATTCGAGATGTATGCCAGTCGGCGCAACTCAAGTTAATTGGTGAGTTCTTTGAGTCGGGTCAGGCGATGGATAAGGAAGCGAAGCCTCGTGCTTTAACGATGGCTGATTTTCGCCAGATTCTAGAAGAGCGCAAACCATCAGTTTCGTTGGATATGCTATCGATGTATAATCGGTGGTTTGAAGCGTTCAAAGCACTGTAGCATGGTAATGGAGGGCAAAAAAAGAAATCTGAAAATTAGAATGCAAGGGTTGGTGGAAAGGTTTGGAGAAACAATTATTTTTGCACGCTCTCCCTTCTCCCCCTCAAACTATCTCCAAACCCCACAAACAAAGCAACCCTCTGCGTTCTGCTTTGACTTTTTTCTATAGCCCTTATTTATACTTATAAAACTCGAGTTTTTGTTGCTCTGCCATAGACCCCCCTCCCCCTATATAAAGCTGGGTCACTTGGTTTTTTACTACGTACATGGTCATGTGCTGTATTTCTACGTACAACAACCCCCATGTACGTAGTTAAGAGAGCCCAAAGAGGAAAACCCAAATGTGCGGAGCAAAACGTAAGAGGCAAAGCAACCTGCCCATAACAGTTTTGAATGTTAGGATTCAAATATGCTCAGGCATTAGTCAAATGCTCAGGAAAAGGCTTCTTGCTTTGAGTCTTCCCGTCTACATGCGCAGTGTGTCTATTTTGCCTTAATTATGACTGCCTTTTTATTCTCTCTTTTGAATATGCATCTTCGATGAACATGCTTTTAAGCAAGATAGACCTATTCTTTTCAAATCAGAAAATTGGGGTCTAAGTTTGGGAAAGAAAAAAGTCTTAAGTGAAGGCGCAATCAGTGAAATGGTCTATCCTGGACAGGGTGAAGTCTTAGGCGTTGTAGTGAAACTGCTTGGCTTTGACCGAATATTGGTTAAATGTCAGGATGGCGCTGAACGGTTATGCCGAATTCGCGGCAAAATGAAGAGGCGCGTCTGGATTCGCGAGGGCGATATCGTTATTGTTTCGCCTTGGGACTTTCAAAGTGACAAACGTGGCGACGTGGTTTGGCGTTACACTCATGCGCAAGCTGACACTTTGAGGCGCAAGGGTATCTTAACCCTGTAATTTCAACAGTATATTCCCTTTCTAACCAGCTAAACTAAATATTCAATGCGATGGTAGTGTGTGCCCCCTGCATCTCCATCATGGATTTTTATAGTAACACTTACGTAGTGGCCTCAAAGTCTAAACGTATCGCATAGGCAAGATAATCGTTAGTGAACAAAGTAACCTGTTGCCTTTTTTGTCTATTAAAAAAGTTCGTGTTTCTTGCTTTGAGCCCAAAATAAAAAGAGAAAAGGGGTGGATTTGATTTGAGTTTAGCTTACTTTTTTGCGTACCAGCAGGATTATGACTACGCCGATGACTATGATGGCAACTATTATTGCTGCTACTGAAGGCAGGAAGTATTGTTCAACCACGGTTGGTGGCGCTTGAGTTGGTGCCGCTGTAGGTTCTGGTGCTTCATCTACTGCGAATGCTGTGGTTGCTTGTGATGGCCAGTATGATTCAGAGCCCATGAACGTGGCGTAGACTGTGTATTTGCCCGAGATGTCGGGTGTCCATTGTAGACTGTAGAAGCCCGTAGCGTCTGTGGTCGCAGTTCCTATACTGCGGTAGTTGTTGTTAGAGTCAACTACGAATATTTCGACTGGAACACCTTTAACGTCAGTTGGTTTCGGCTGGTCCATGTAGACATATTCCATCCACTTACTCATGCTTGCATCAGAGACCACTGGAACACCGTTGGGGAAGCGTGCTGCTTGTTCTGCCTGTAAAGTGCCTGCGGCGATGTCAGATACTGTGCCAGTAATAAGTACGCTTTGGCATGGTGCTGCTGCGAGGTTTGGAGCAGACACTGTTGTCTTGCTTGGGCCTTTGCCTACACAGTAGATTTGGTTGTCATAGTAGTTGTAGTAGACTAAGAATCCGTCTGCTAGTGCCGCTGTTGATGTGCCTGTTCCACCAGTTTGGCCTGACCAGCTTAGCATCTTGTAGATTTCGTCGCCTGTGGTTGCGTTTAAGCAGTATATAGAGTAGCCTTTGTAAAGTGGCGCGTTTGGAGAGTGCTCATTGTTAAACGCATAGACTTTGCCTTCTGCTATTGCCGCTATGAAAATTGGCATCAAACCCCAAGAGGTATCCATGCCACTGTTTGTGTTGTTGTATTTCCAAAGTAGTGATCCATCTTTCACGTTATAGCAGAACAGTTCTCCGCCGAAGCCCTGAACATACAAGTTGCCGTAAGCTGTGACTCCTCTTTGACCGGCACCTGAACCGCTACTGAAGAATTGCATAGCACGTGTCGGTGTATTTGTTGGACCCCATAGAAGGTTGCCGTTTTCTAAGCTATATCCTAGCCACTGCATTGTTTCAGCATCAGTCATAGTCCAAACCCGGTTCACTGGATCTAGTGGTCCGAGTGTCCTAGAATTGTTGCCTGATGGTGCAGGGTAGGATTTCTTCCATAAGAGTTGTCCTTCTTGACCCGGCTTTAGGCTCATTGCCCAAACCGTGTAAGGATTAGGAGTGCCTCGTGTGCTTGCGACACCTGCAGTTATTGCACTGCTTCTGCCAAGGATAATGTCACCGGGTAAAACGTAGACGATGGAGGGCGCTTGATTTCCAGTTAAATCGGCTGTTATCGTTTTGTTCCATGAGTATGCTGTGCTTGTGTCGATTGTTTTTCCTACGGGTCGGTATTGTAAAGCGTTAGTTCCAGAACCAGGTAACCCTAAGGTTACGGTTGGTGCTGCTGTCCAGTTCCAGAGTGCTAGCCAGCCAGTTTTTGTGGTTGTGTTGTAGTTTAGTATGTATCTTACTATTTCGCCTTTTTCAGTGTATACGTTGGTTCCTGTGGGGACGTTTGTTAAGTTGAATAGCCAGTTGCTTGTTAGTGGGTCATATGCCATCCATGTGGTGCCTGAAACTTGCCATAAGTAGCCGTTTGGAATAACGCCGTGTTGGTTTGGTGATTCATAGCTGTAGAGTTCGCCATAGGTTGGATAGATGTTGGCATTTGTCCAAAGCACTTTGCCCGTGCGTAAATCAAGGGCTGTATATGCTCCTGAGGTGGGCATGTCACTTAGTGGTGCTTTGAAGAAGAGTTTGCCGTCTAGTATTATTGCGTTTTGGAATCTGCCTTGGTATGAGCCGCCTGAATAGTAGGTTGAGCTTTCGATGCCAGTGTTTGTTCCACCGACTATACCGCCTGACTCGATTGGGTAAGTCCACATGATGTGGGAACTACCAGGACCTGTACCACTTTGCTGCCATAGGTTATAGCCACCTTGCTGGAAGAGCCCAAATTGGTTTGAGCCACTGCCAAGCCAGTGTGATCCAATGGTAGACCAAATGTGGTTTTGTCCGAAGATTGGGCGGGTCCAATATTCAGTGGGCAACGGAGTATCGGGTGTAACGCTGATGGGTGCTTCTTGTACTGTGAGTGTTGTGGTTGCAGATGCGGCTAGGAATTTGGTGTTGTTGTATGCGGCGCTGATTGAACCCCAAGTGTATACCTGACCTGGATACTCAAATTTGAGGGTGTACGTTCCAACTTGAGTTGGCGTATAAGAGGTAAACTGTACGCCTGTGGTATCCCAGATTATGTCCCAACTCTTTGTTTCTGTGTCGCCGTTAGGTGCAGTGATTGTGAGTTTGTAGTTATGACGTCTAACATCGTTAGCTTCTGATGCGCCAGGTAAAGGAACATCGACAAGCATTGAAATGTATGTGGTTTGACCTACACCCACAGGGTCGGGTGCAACTGCAATGTAAGCGTACGAAGCCATTTCGCCAGAAACTTGTGCACTAGTAGAAACGAAAGTGATAGCGAGTGTTGAAATTAATACGAGCGCAATCAAAACTGCTGTTTTTTTAATTTGCATTCTTTTCTTCTCCTTAATTGGTGAGTAGTGAAGGTGGAGTTATGGCTAATAAGCATCACTCACGATAGGTGAGTAAAACGCGCAAAATCGAAAACAGCAGAAGGAACATAAAGAAAACTTTCAATCGGAATACTGGTTGCCTTCGAGAAGCACTTGCGCTTATGTTTTTAATGGTTTATTTGATTTAAGTGATTTTAAATAGTTGGCACGTCATAAGATGGTGAATATTTATGTCTAGAAAAGCTCAGGAACGCCTTGCACACCGCGAAAAAGCAGTGGAACGAAGAGACAGAATGCTTATTCATGACGTGTCCAACGAACGCGCAACTGTCGAAGAGGTCTTTGATCAGGCAACACGTATGGTTGTCTTTGAGATGCTAAATAATGGCATTTTTTATGAGTTAAATGGCGTTGTGAGTTCAGGTAAGGAGGCACGGGTTTACTGGGCTACTGACAAGGAAGGCAAGGATTTAGCAGTAAAAATTTACTTAACTTCATCTGCTGAATTCAAGAAAGGCATGCTCAAGTACATCGAGGGTGACCCCCGCTTCCAAGGCGTGAAGCGAGACACGCGCTCTTTGATTAGTGCTTGGGCGCAGAAAGAGTTCCGCAACCTAAAAGAAGCAACAGAAGCCAAAGTTCACGTTCCCCAACCCATAGCCGTAAAAAGCAACGTAGTAGTCATGGAGTTTCTAGGAAAGCAAGGCGTTACTGCACCTTCATTAAAAGAGCAGCCGCCTGAGAATCCTGAAAGAGTTTACCGTTTAATAGTTACTTATCTTAAACGTCTTTACCAGAAAGCCCAGCTTGTCCACGGTGACTTGAGCGAATACAACATTTTAATGTGGAAGGGCAAACCTGTAATTTTTGACATGTCTCAATCAGTTTCTGTGAAGCATCCGATGGCTGACTTCATGTTACGAAGGGATTTGACGAATTTGAATAGGTTCTTTAGTCGGCTAAACGTTAAAGTTATTCCAATTGAAGAATTGCACGATATGGTTGTTGGAAAGTAATGTCTGGTCCTGATACGTTTGTTAGAATTCCTAAAGAGCGCGTTGGCATTTTGATTGGTCCAGAAGGCAAAGTTAAACAGTACATAGAAAGCAGACTCACAGTCAAATTAAACATCGATAATGAAGGCAGCGTTACAATCACATTATCAGAAACAGCAACAGACCCCTCGTTGCTATTAAGAGCAAAAGACATCGTCACTGCCATTGGCAGAGGCTTCCCCCCAGAAACAGCCTTCCGCCTCATACGAAACGAAGATGACATTTTTGATGTTGTAGACTTGCGCTTGATTTTCGGGCGCTCAGAATCCGATATCAAACGTATAAAGGGCAGAATCATTGGTGCTGACGGCAAAACACGCAAACTCATCGAAGAACTAACAGAAGCTGACGTAGTAGTTTATGGACACACCATTGGCATAATCGGCAGTTTCGAACAAGCTGATTCTGCACGTAACGCTGTGCAAATGATTATTGACGGATGCCAGCACCACACTGTCTACAAGTATTTGCAACGTAAGCGCACAGAACTCAAGAAGGAAAAGCTGGAGTTATGGGAGAAACCTCCTGAAGAGAAGTAACGAGCCATCACCAACAGCCTTTTTCAGTATACGACCAATTTATGCCTTTTTAAGCAAAACTTTATAACATCGCCGAGCGTTTTGAGTTCTAAAAAGGTAGAGCAAATTGAAATTCGGTACATACATGTTTGAAGCAAAGAAAGTTCCAGGCTTCGACTTTGACCTTTTCCGAGTTAAACCAGAAGTAGGCAGACGAATGCCCCCCAAAGCAGACATGCACAGCAACATCGCCATCTTCGGAGACAACGTAACAGCACGCCTCCACCCAGACTGGATATCACAATCCGCACTAGGTCCAGCATGGAGAACAAACGACAACTTCAACGTACGCTGGGAAGTTCTCTGCGCAACTCAACCAGAACACCGCGCTGAGCAACTTGATTACATCGAAGACGTAGCACGTAAAAGCCAAGGAATCTGGCTAAACAGCATCCACTTCGCCGAACACGGACACTGCATATGCCCACGCTGCAAAGAACTCCACGCAAAAAGCGGTCTGAGTTGGTATGAATGGAGACGAAAAGAAATCACCGACTACATGGCACAAGTCAGCGATCGCGTACGCAACAAAGCAAAGAAACCACTCTACATCGGTGTCCTCCCAGACCCAGTCACAAACTATGAGCGCTTCGGCGTAAACTTCGATGATTTAGCACCACTCACCGACGAATTCCTCGTTGTCATGTTCAGCAAAAACTACGCAACACCATGGTACTGGGAAACCCTCACACGCAACTTCAAAAAACTCTTCAAAGACGTCAAACTGAACGCTGCACTCTACGTTATCGGTCCAGGCGACGACCCCAAAGAAACACCAACACCAAGCGAACTCTTAACCGTCTCAGTTCGCATGGCAAGAGCAGGCGTAGACGGCCTCTTATACCTCACAGACAAAGCGGCACAGATGGTTGAATTCCAAAAGAAAGCAATCGCAGAAAAGGACACACGGGAACGCCTAAAGAGCTACGGCGGCAAAGCGGGTCAAGAAGTTCTCGACCTCGTTACAAGCTGGGAAAAGATCGTAGGATAAGCCAAACAAACTATGCTGGCAATACAACCTAATGAGTGGTGAAAAACCACCAAGGTTGCCTTTTTATTATTTTTTAATGAATATAACCCAAATTTTTGACTTGCGTTTCGTTTATTTCTTTCATTGACTCATATTGTGCTTCAATGAGTATTTTGAGTGCTTCAATGTTCTTCTTTATGTCTTCCACTTCACCACTTTTTTGCAAGACCCCAGATTTGACAAGTTGCTCGTTAATTTTCTCAACGGAAACCTCAAGCACTTTAACTTTGAAAGCAAAAATCTGAAGCGTGTAGAGCAAACTCAACTGAGAATTTAAGCGTTCTAAACGGTACAAATCAAGCATCTGCCCGATGAACGCCTTCATTTTTTGCTCTTGCGTTGCTTCTGGCAATTTCTGTAACTGCTCATACAATGCTAATTGTTTTGTAGATGATTCTTTGGTTTCATCAACACTTTTTTGTATGCGTTTTGCTAGTTTATCTAGCATTTCTAACACTTCATCCAAGCCTTGTTATCCCTCGAACTACCGCTAATTCTGCTTTCAGAAAACTATAAAATCCATTATATATAGCTTAATAACAGCAAATTGCCAAATTTTAAGCAACTTCAGAAAATCTTGCCTCGTAGAAAATTTTCTTAATTCAAGTTTTATAGATGGCTCTTCCCAATCTCTTTGAGAACATTGGTTATGTCCCGATTTAAGAGTGACACCTGATTTTCCTTGTACTGAGAAAGCTTCAGCTTGGCTAGACCCTGCTTGATTTCCTGATTGTATTTGCTGGTTGTTTTCACTATTGTTTGGAGTCCTTGGATGGCCTGGCGGGAAGTTATGAATTTCTCGTCATTACAACAACGAAGGTACTTGCCGATTGCTTTGCTGAACCTGTCTTGCTTGTCCCAGCGTACGTTTTCTGCAAGAAGCATTATGCCTATGCTTCGCTGATAGGAGTTGTCGCTTGATAATCTTTCTTCCAACACATCCCAATAATTGTACACAATTGGTGACTCTTTGGAAAACGCTTGTAAGAGCAGAAATGCGTTGTATCTGATTTTGTCATCCTTTTCAGTTAAAAACGGTATAAGAAAATCTACGTCAGCGTTAGTTAATTTTTTGGATACTGCCGAAATTTGCTCCTTGGAGAGGTTTTTTAGTTCATCTAATTCCATGTTTTGTTCGCCACTTTTTTTGTGTATGTTAGAAGTCGTCGAACATTCTCATGAGCACTTGGCCGTTTTCGACTTTGCACTCAAAAGTCATTAACACTATCGATTTATTGCTTTGATACTGACCGTTACGTACATCAAAACTCCAACCGTGACAAGGGCAAGTCAAAATGTACCCATTGAGTTTTCCGTTAGCAAGAGAACAGCCCATGTGGGGGCAACGACTTGCAACACCATACACTTGTCCATCGCGTTTAATCAGTAGTACGCTTCTGCCCACAACTGTAACTGGCTTAATGGTGCCCTCTTTAACCTCTTCGGCACTTATAACAGGGATAAAATCGCTACCACTCATCCAAACCAACCTATTAGGGATTATTATACATGCGATAATTTAAACGCTCATCAATCGTAAATGAATTTTCATTTAGCTCCTTTAGGTGGGCTGTACCAAAGCCGTTTGCCCTCAACAAAAGCTTTAGTTCCATCGCGCTTGATTTTCCGCAGATTCTTTTTGTGAGCGTCTCCATGGACAGGAACCAGGAACTCTAGCTTTTCACACGTCTCAAAACCAGAACACAGCCAGCAGCCTTCAAAGCCCTTCTCTTGAGCGCATTTCCTGATTTTGCAGAACGGTGAACCACCGCCTCCTTTACATCCTTTCTTGCAACGAAACTTTACCATTGCGCCAAGAACTTTGTAGCATTCGTCATAATCCTTAAAGTCTTTACCGAATCCCCATTGAGATATGAACCCAGCGAATTTATCATATCTTGATTTGCGCAGTTCTTCCCGCAGGTCTCTTGCGAGGTCTGGGATTCGCCCATTGAACCCATGGCAATCTTCACAACAAAGACCACAATAAGCAAGTAAGCCTTCACGTTTTTCCACAGTTACCACCAAAAGATTAGTTTCCAGTTGACAGGATATAAAATAATTGTGCACTTAACCATATAAAAAAGGGTTTTCGGGTCTTCTTGTACTAAGTGTCCAGTTTGAGGTTTGAAAAATTTTGGTTTGTTATTTGCGGGATTAAAACCTGAAGACGGATAGTAAGCCTTTTAGGTTAAGTAGCGACATGCTAACTGCATTGGTGTTGTTCATGCTGGGCGGTTTATTCGGTGTCGCATCAAAAAATAGCTGCATTAAAGACTTGTTCTTTGGAACTGACTATAACACTCATTTAGGAACAGAGGTTGGCGGATTAGCCGTACTTGACGGTGACATCGAAACCATCTCCCACAATATCAGCAACAGCCAATTCAAGTCTCGCTTTGGCAAGTACTATGAAAAACTAAACGGCGAACTAGGCATCGGTGTAATTAGCGATACTCAAGAGGAGCAACCGATAAAGTTTGAGTCAAAAATCGGCACCTTCGCTTTATGCACTGTCGGCTTGATAAAAAACCCCCAACAAGTATATGCTTCCCTGACCGAGAATGGTGCAACCTTCAAAAAATCCATGCAAAAACATGGAACAAACATCTTAAACCAAACAGAGCTTGTTGGCGAGCTCATCTGCAGGGGAAACAGTATAGTTGATGGTATACAAAAAATGTACCAAGCCATCGAAGGCACAATCTCGTTGCTTTTGCTCTCAGAACGCGACCGAACTATTTACGCCGCAGGAGACACTTTTCCCCTCGTTGCAGGCTCAAAAGAGGGCAGTTGGGTTGTTGCTTCTGAAACCACAGCCTTTCCAAACCTAGGATACCATATCGACAAATTCCTTGATTACCGCGAAATCATTGCATTTGGGCAAAACGGCTTCGTAACCCGAATTAACACACAAGGAAAAAAGAAGTATTGCCCATTCCTGCACATCTACTCTGGTTTTCCAGCCTCAGATTTCTATGGCATAAACTCAGAAATTGTGCGAGAACGTTGCGGCGGCTTCTTAGCGGAGAACGACAACATTAAAGCAGACTTGGTTTTAGGAATCGCTGATTCAGGCCTACCGCATTCAGTTGGGTACGCCAAAAGAAAAATCGAGTTAACCAAGGAAACTGCCAAAAAAGCACTCGCAGATTTGAATGCTGGAAAGATAAGCCAAGAGGAATGCGAGAAGAAAATCAACGATGCAATGGATTTGATGGCTCCGCTTCGCCGTCCACTCGTAAAATACACTCCTGGCTGGGGCAGAAGCTACATTCCTCCTGTTCAGGAAAAACGTGAACTTGTTGCCCAATACAAGCAGGTACCGAATCCTCAGATGATTCGCGGAAAAAGCATTATTTTAGTTGATGACTCAATTAGGCGGGGGACTCAACTTCGCAATCTTTTACGCGAGAAGATTTTGCCCTTTGAGCCAAAAGAAATCCATGGACGCATAGCTTCGCCGCCTCAATTCCACCCGTGCATTTATGACCTTGCAACTAAACATAGCGACCTTGCCACTTACAGGAAAACTGAGGAGATAAAGCCAGGAACTAACCCCGTCGTCTCAGAACGCAGTGATTATGAGACAATGGTTGAGTCAATTAGGAAACGGATAGGGTTCACGACACTGCGCTTCTTAACGATTGAGGAAATGGTTAAGGCAGTGATTGAAGCACCGAACAATAAGGGGCTCAAAAAAGAAGATTTATGTTTATACTGTTGGACTGGCTGTTTCTAAGGTTTCTTGCTTGAGCAGTAACCCTCTTGACATTATTGACTTGGTTTCCTTATGTAAATTATCATTCAAAAATTTAGTCAAACTTTCTTGACTAACCATTGATTTGGCTTGCTCAAAGTTTCTTGACGAAAAACGCTTTAAGGCTGCAATCGCCCGCCATTGATTGATAGATATGAAAGCCTTCGCTGCTCTAATCATGGCAACCCTCATAGTTACAGTTCCACTTGTTGCCCTGTCAACTTTTGCTTATGCTACGCCTTCGGTAGGAGTCAAAGAAGGTGACTGGATTGAGTACAACGTTAACGTGAGTGGCGTTGGGACTCCTCCTCCAACACACGATGTCAGATGGTTTAAGATAGAAGTGCTGTCCGTTGAGAGCACAGCGTTCTCAGTGAATCTAACTTCTAGGTATGCTAACGGAACATTAGGCAATGCTATTTGGAAGTTTAACTTTACTGAAGGCAATGTTGGCGGATGGATAATCATTCCCTCCAACCTTAGTCCAGGAGACACGTTTTACGATTCTTCAATACACAACAAAAAACCTGTTAACGTAACCATCCAAAGCCAAGAACAAAAAACAGTGTTAGGGGCTATCCGAACTGTAACATATGGCAACGACTCGTTTAGACACAAAGAATGGGATAAAGCCACTGGCGTGTTTGTTGCCTCCTCTGAAGTCTATAGAAACATTACAAACAAGGATGGCTGGTACATTGAGGACTTGACGGTCACAATAGAAGCAATTGCCACTAACATGTGGAGCCCTCAGATTCAGGTATTAAATCAGACTTTGTTCTACTTGGTAGTTGCGTTGAGTGTAGTTGTAGCAGTGCTGGCGTCCTCCACGCTGTTTCTATTTGTAAGAGGCAAAAATCTGAGAAGACCAGCGTTGCGTCGCCCTTCACAAGGCAAAATTGCACTAATAACCATTCTCACGGTGGTTTTGGCAGAAATTTTGAGTATACTTTTCTTTCCTTTTTATCACGTTGGTTTGACTATAGCCGAAATTAACCTTATCATGCAAACCATTTGGACAGCGCTAGTTATACTGAGCATGTGGTTTAGGCTGAGAGGCAACTACTTTGTCCATCAAATAATAATGTTGATAGTGGTCTGCGCATGGATAGTTGGCTTCTCTTCAGTGTTGCTTATGGATCCCTTCAGCGGCAGTTCCTCAGAAACATTTGCCAGTACACCTTTGCGGTTGGTGATGAACAGTTTACACGCTATCTTTTCGGTTCCAGCATTAGTTTTTTCGGCATGGCTTGTGGCGCTTTGGCGTCCGCAGTCAACAACGTTTGCGGTTAAAAGCAGAAAAATAGCGCTATTAACAATCGCTTTTTGGATACCGTCGTATGTGGTGGGCGTTTTGGATTTTATGGTTCTTCACACAACCATTTTTGGATGAACCATTTTTTTAGTCTTTGCTGTTTTTTCTAGTAGTTGTTGTGAGTGCCCCTCCCCCTTACAACAACAATCAGCGGGTTGTGGGAAACGTTGCTTTTTGGCATCAGATTGAGAGGTGGATTGCTTGCTGGTTGTGGACGTTGCCACAAGTAGAAACGCCTATTAATCTTCCAGAAAGCAAGTTCACGTTATCGCGGTAAGCTATGAGTGTGAAGTGGTTTCTTTTTTGGTATGCCCAGCGAAACTTGCGAGTAACAATCGTCTTTCAGTTACTAATCCAAGGATGCTCTTGCCTTTAACAACGATGAGTCTTCTTATGTTGTTATCCTTCATAATTTTGAGTGCATCTTGAATCGTTCTATCATAGTGTATAGTGATTACAGGCGAAGTCATTATGTCCTGAGCGACTAAACCGTATAGGTCTCTTTTTCCAAGAGAAACCCGCTCTATTATGTCTCTTTCAGTCACAATGCCTAAGACTTCAAAATCTCTGGTTACTATAACAGCACCTATGTTCTGCTTAGTCATTATTGAGGCAATCTCAGTGACAGGCGTTGAGGCACTAACTGACGGAACGGACAGCCTAGCTATTGAACCAACAATCTGATTAGACAATTCAGTAGCTTCCCTTATTTCCTTACTATGGATATATTCTCTTTGGCGCTTAATTAGTGTGAGGGCGCACCAAAAAATCAAACTCTTGTAATACTAAACCATTCTAATGGACCGGCGATTTTAACCCCCACCCCCCGACAAGCTCGAGGTCCCGCTCGAAAGCACCTCTTTTCTTTGTGAAGATTACTAAAAGCGAAACACAATGGAACAAGCAGCCGCCAAATACTTTATTATTACCGCATTATTCTCCATAGCAATCATTAATGGCTGGTATTATAATGAAGTCACCATTCCTAAAGGAGGCTTAAATCACGGAATTCTTTGAACTTATGAGCATCTCACACCGCTATATGGAGATACTCAACCCCTCTACACCCGAAAAAATTATCAAACTCGGCAAACTGCTCAAGTTAAAAAAAGGCAGTCGGGTTATCGACTTCGGTTGTGGTTGCGCTGAATCGCTCATTCTCTGGGCTGAGGAATTCGGTATCACCGGTATTGGCATAGATATATCCAAAGATTTCTGCGACCGAGCCAGAGATAAGCTGGCCAAGAGAGGGCTGTGGGACCAAATCGAAATCGTATGCTCTCCCGCGGCTGACTACGTGTTCAAAGAGGAGGTCTTCGATGCCGCAACATGCCTTGGGGCAACTTTTGCTTTTGGCGGCTTCCAACATACAATCCAGGCGATGAAGCGGACTGTGCATCAGAATGGACGCCTCGGCATCGGTGAAACTCACTGGCTTAGCAATCAAGTACATCCGCAATATGCCCAAAAACAGACAACTACCCACACGGAACCAGAACTGGCTCAATTTACCCGAAATGAAGGATATGAACTCGAAGGCATCATCCGTTCCAGCCGTGACGACTGGGACAGGTACATTTCGGATAGTTGGTATGGACTGATACGTTGGCTTGAAGAAAACCCCAACCACCCTGATTATGCACAGGTATTCAAATACTTCCGCACCGACCAAGATGATTATTTACAGTTCCAAAGTCAATATATGGGCTGGGCTATGTACTGCCTCGCCCCACTGAAAGCTCATCTGCCAAGCAGTCAATTATAAAATATGAAATTTGATTCTTATGAGCCACCTTTTAATTGTTCCGAAAAAGAAAGTTCTGGTGGACCGGGGGATTTGAACCCTGACCTCTTGCGACAAAACCAAATGCTCATATGGTTCGGATAAATCTAAAGTTACGTTCCTTTAACGAAGGCAAGCACTGGTGTAAAATGCATGTTTTTCTATTCCTTTACATTTTTACTTTTCTTATACTGTTGTTCCATAAATTGCACATATTGTTTGAAGGACAATTTTGGGGTGATCCATTCACAAATTGACTCGCCGCATGTTTTCTTAACGTGAAAAAAAAGTTTTTCCCTGCATAGAATTTCCATTTGTGCAGCGCCTGATTTTAGCAGGTCTTCGAGGGCTTTTGAAAAGTCTTCGATTCGTTGCGGAATCCCTTTTTTGTCAATGTGATATTTGCTATTGAGGTAAGAGTAGATTGCTGTTTTTGGCTTTTCTCCAAGTGTTGAGAGGGCTTCATCAATTGCTTTAACGGCTAGGCTGTCGAAGTCTTCAAAAACTGTGTTTTCTGATTGTTTTTTATTTTCCGCTGGTTCGCTAATCATTTGGTCACCTTTCAATTTAAAGCGTTATTGCCATAGTTTTTGGTTTATAAGCTGTTGTTGGTGGAAATTCTTCCACTTGAAAGACGCTTACAGAGAACACTTTATATATCACACATCTTATGTCTAACGAAACACTACATCTCTGTTTAACCTGTGCCCCGGGAGAGTAAAACCACATTGGACAAAAACGACGAAAGCACAAAAATAATGATCGCTTTTGGTCTCAAACGATCTCAAGCACGAACATACTTGACCCTTCTAGACATAGGGGTTGCCTCGGTAAAAGAAGTGGCAAAGAAGTCAACTGTAGCCCGACCTGACACTTATCGTGCACTAATAGATTTGCAAGAACTTGGTCTGGTTGAAAAAATCGTAACGTTCCCAACAAAGTTCAAACCTCTCCCCATTGCAGATGCAGTAAGCATTCTTATGCTGAGAAGAAATAAAGAAACTGTTGAGTTAGGCAAAAGAGCTAGCGCGCTCATCGGACTTTTAAGCGAAAGGACATTACACACACAGTGGTCAGAAGACAGCCAATTAACTACTATCCTTGGAGGAGATGCAATTATCGCTAAACTGCATAAAATTATGCGAAACTCAAAGGAACAAATTTGCGTCTTATGTTCAAAGAAGGAATTTTTCCAATGCAAACAACTTATCCTTGAAAACTTTCAGAACCCTTTATGCAACACAATAGTTCTCAGGGTTATGACTGAAGACCACGCAGGTCCTCGTGAATCAAAGGAAATTCGCGAGTTAAAGAAAAACCCTAATATCCAAATAAAATATCTTGATTCAGTACCCTCTGTTTGCTTTGCTGTTTTTGACAAAAAAGAGATTATTCTTATTAACACTCCTGAATTTGGATTTTCAAACTCATCTGTGATCTGGTCAAACAACCCCCGCCTCATAGAATTAGCCCAAAGCTACTTTGAACACATCTGGAACCAAACATAACAAATTAAATCCTGCTCCCCTTTGCCAAAATAAACTTTTTTGACCTAAAAAAGGGTTAGAAATCATTAACCGAAGATGTCACTGCCTAGAAAAAATCAAAAACTTCAAAATCATAAAGAGCGCTGAGACAAAAATTAGTAAAAAAAGTAACGGTAAAAGTGGACCAAGGGATTTGAACCCCAACTGGTGGCGGCATCGCCAAATTCTGCCTCTTCTACGCAGACAATTTCCCTTTTTTAGACAGAAAAAAGGATTTTTTCTAATTAAAGAGCATAAAGGCAATTTTATTTTCTTGAAAATAGTAAGCAGGTATTGTGTCTTGTTTTGTAGTGTCTTGAGAGCTAACTCGCTTTGTTGTCTTTTCTCTGTGGCGTTGGAGTTAAGGATGGCAGGTGCGTAAGTTGGGTGAACCTGAAGCTGAAACCGTTAATCAGCTATCGCCGTTTTGGACGTTTGGAACCCTGTTTTTCCTCTAACCACGAACATAGCGGCAGCTAAAACCACCACGGTAGCCACAACCGCAACGACGATTACCCAGCTATCAACGCCACCAAATTGACCTGCCGCCTTCGAAGACCCCAAAGCGTACACATTGTGGTCCCATGATGCAATGTAAACGATTCCATCCGAGACTGCGGGCGAGGAGTTGATGTGAGCTTGTGTCGTGTACGTCCAGATTTCCGCGCCATCTGTCGCGTTGAGACAGTAAATGTTGCCGTCCCAGCCGCCGATATAAACATAGTCACCGGCCACGGCGGGAGAGGAATAGATACCATCGTAGGTTTGGTAGTTCCAGACTTTTTCTCCAGTTTGCGTGTTTAAGCAGTAGACATTTTTATCTGGGGTATCGGATACGCCTGAACCTACGTAGATGTACCCGTTGGCGACGGCAGGTGAAGAGTCAACCCAACTTTCTATCCAAGAGTTCCACACCTTTTCGCCAGTTAAAGCGTTTAAGCAATAGATGTTGCTGTCCTGTGAACCTATGTAGACATATCCATCTACGACTGCAGGGGAAGATTGTATGGTTTTATCTGTAGCATAACTCCAGATTTTTTCTCCTGATGTAGCATCAAGGCAGTAAACGTTTTTGTCAGCTGAACCAAAATAAACTCTGCCATCCACAACTGCAGGAGAAGAATCCACTAACGCACCTGTAGTGTAATTCCAAATCTTTTTGCCTGATAGTGCATCTATACAGTAGAGGTCTCCATCCCAAGAACCGATGTAAACACGACCATTTGCGACTGCTGGAGACGACTGAATACTATTTCTCGTTGAATAAGACCACACGATTCTACCGTCAGCAGCATCTAAACAGTATACATAACCGTTAAAGCTCCCAAAGTAGAGTTGTCCCTCAGAATAAGCTATAGAGGAACTTACTATCGACCTAAAGCTTAAGCTAACTTTCCATACTTGGGAGCCATCCTTTGCGTTAAGACAATAGATTGAGCCAGCGTTAGATGCAATGTAGACTTTTCCATCTACAATCGTTGGGGATGCACCTATAGTTGATCCCGTGTCAAATTTCCAGAGCACCTCATTCGATGTTGCAGGAGCCGTAGTTGAGTAGCCAGTGTGTTTTAAATCTCCGCGAAACATCGACCAATCATCGCCCGAAGAAGCTGCTAATACATTCGCGAAAAATGGCGACAACACAACTGCAAGAAATAAGACGGCAAGCATTTGTTTTTTCATTTTTCATCGATTCCGTTCTGTTGCTTCAATTTTTATACTCTCGAGAGCTATTCCGCTGTAATTCGTTTTGCTTATTTCTTTATCTTCACCGATGATTTCCACTTTAAAGCCTGCTTGCTGTATTTTATCTAAGTAATATTCTTCTGCATTGCACCGTTCACGCATCCAAAAAACCAAATCTACATCTTTTGGGCAGTTTGGGCTTATGACCAAAATTGTTATTCACGTCCCTTCTTGGTTGTCTGCGCCCTTTTTAGGGGGATTTGTTATTAAAAGATTTACCCAAATCTATCCCTGACCAACAGCTGTTAAAAAATTCCTTAAATGCGCGATGCTAGATGAGCATAGATCCTAGCATTAACAGCGCCTTCGACGACCCCGCCTCGGTTTTGGGTTATCAAGAAGAGCAGTTAGCGAAGTTTAGGGAAGTAAGAGACCAGATTGAGGCGAAGATTACGTCTTGGCTCAAAACAAGGGCGTAATTCAAGTTAATGGTTGATTAATGAACTGATATTCCCCTCAAGTATTTAGTCGAGTGTTTCCCATACAGCGTCAGCCTTTACTTTCAATTCCCGTTTCTTGGGATTTTTTCAATGCACCTGCAAGCTCATAGAATCAGGCTTTGAGTTCGTATGCGACTTTGACCGCAACAAAATCTTCAGAAAACGCAAATAACAAGGTTAACCACAGCAACCGCCAGAGTACCGGGAATCACTAGAAAGCATGTATAAGTGGACCGGGGGGGATTTGAACCCCCGACCTCTTGAGTGCAAGTCAAGCGTTCATACCAACTGAACTACCGGCCCGTTGCTTTTCTTCCATTCATTAGCATTCGATGATATTTAGGTTTTGTTTGATGCAAAGGCGAATTACAAGAGGAAATGGTTGATTAAAAAATAAAATAGAATAAGCATACAACGGTTGATTAAGCGATTAGCTTAATATCGTTTTGGCCTTGCGGGTCGTTTCTTTGACCAACATTCTCGACAGTATACTGGTCTGTTTGGGTCTGGTTTGAATGGAACTTCGCATTCTTGACCGCATTCAGAGCAAGTTGCCTTGTGCATTTCTTTTCCGGACACTATACTTTCAACTCCTTCTAACATTTACGGTGCAAAAATTGCTTCTTGCAACGTCAGTATGCATTGTAATGAGAAATATAAAAATTTATCATTGACTTCACTCGCTCAAACACACGGTTAAAAGTTATATTTCTGCATCAGATAAACATAAACACGGAGACCTGAAGGATAATGGAGTTTAAACAGGTTAAAATTGATCCTCCTAAAGACTGCAACGTCATCTTAGGCATGGCACATTTCATAAAAACCGCTGAAGACCTCTACGAAGCACTGGTTAACTCTGTGCCCAACATCAAATTTGGGCTGGCTTTCTGCGAGAGTTCTGGACCCTGCCTTGTCAGGCAAGAAGGAAACGATGAGGAACTGAGGCGTTTGGTTGCTGAGAAAGCCTTCGAAATAGGCTGCGGTCACAGCTTTTTAATCTACATCAAAAACGCTTACCCGCTGAATGTTTTGGATAAAATCAAGAAAGTGCCCGAGGTCTGCACGATTTATGCTGCAACAGCCAACCCGCTGGAAGTTTTGGTTGCTGAAACTACGCAAGGAAGAGGCATCATCGGTGTTGTGGACGGATTGAAAAGTAAAGGCATAGAAACTGATAACGACATAGCGGAAAGGCGGCAGTTTCTGCGCAAAATAGGTTACAAACTTGGCTAACGGCATTCCCGTTGCGAGTCTACGATGCTTTTGAACAGTGAGTCGTCAATGTTTCCGCCAGTAATAACTACAGCCACCGTTTGACCGATAAACAAGCCACTGTTTTCCAGCAACATCGCAATGCCTGCAACGCCTGAGCCTTCAACGATTTGATTCTCGTTTTTCCAAAGCAAATAAACCGCTTTCCTAATCGTTTCCTCCTTAACCAAAACCACCCTGTCAACGTACCGTTGCGCGATTGAGAAGGTTATGGAGCCCCTCTCTATCCCGCCAGAGAGCCCCTCAGCAACAGTGTAAGGTTGGTGTCTGTGTGGGGAAACGATTCTGGCAGCCTTCAAAGACTCATACATAACAGGCACCGCCTCGGACTGAACACCAATAACTTCAGCGCTCGTTTTTTGGCTTTTAACCGCTATGCTAACACCCGAGATTAAGCCTCCACCCCCAACGGGCACAATAACCGCATCAACATTTGGCAGTTCTTTGAGAATCTCTAACCCGGCAGTTCCATGCCCAGCAACAATTAACTCATCATTGTACGGCGAAATGTAGAGGCGCCCCTCTTGTTTGGCGATTTCTTTGGCTTTAGCTTCAGATTCAGGATAAGTGTCACCATACAACAAAAGGTCAGCGCCAAACTGCCTTATCCCGTCAACCTTAACCTTCGGCGTGTTAGTCGGAACTACAACCTTAGCAGAAAAGCCGAGTTCCCGAGCGCCAAAAGCGACGGCTTGCCCGTGATTGCCAGCCGAAGCCGTCACAACTCCCAAAGCCTTCTCTCCTGGACTTAGGTGCAACAGTTTGTTTATGACACCGCGAATCTTGAATGAATGAGTGACCTGTAAGTTGTCAAGCTTCAAATAAACATCAGCCTTACATACCTCACTTAGAAAGTTTGAGCGTTTCAAAGGCGTTTGCTTCGCATAGGGCGCTATGACTTTTTGTGCTTCCCATATATCCTGTAGGTTCACCAATTCTATCACCATAAAACTATCTGCTGACTTGTTACTGTAGCACCATAAACTATTTTAGCTTACTTAAGAATCACCTAACAAACATTTGAACTGGTGTTTTTATGAGTTTAGAAAGAAACATGGCTCAACTGGAAGCTTACAGGCAACAACAATCCGAAGAGCAACAAAGGCTCAAGGATAGAATGGGAAAAATCAAACATAAAATAGCCGTAATAAGCGGTAAAGGAGGCGTAGGCAAGAGCACCATAACCGTGAACCTTGCCGCGGCTTTCGCCCAAAAAGGAAAAAAAGTCGGCGTTTTAGACGCAGATATTCATGGACCAAGCGTTCCAAAACTTCTCGGCTTAGAAGGACGACAAGTCAAAACTGGCCCGCCAGGTGTTTTCCCTGTTGAGGGACCATTGGGCATGAAGGTTATGTCTATTGATTTCTTTTTGTCCGAGCAGATGCCGACCATTTGGCGTGGTCCCCTAAAAATGAGAGCTATCCGCCAGTTTCTCTCAGACATCGTTTGGGGCGAACTAGATTTCCTCTTCATCGATTTGCCGCCTGGAACAGGTGATGAACCGCTCAGTATCGCTCAACTTTTGCCTGAAATTGACGGTGTAGTAATTGTTACTATGCCTTCGCAGTTGTCAAGCTCCATAGTCAAGAAAGCCATAACTTTCGCTCAACGATTAAACATGCCAATCATTGGCGTAGTGGAGAATATGAGCGGGTTTATTTGTCCGCATTGTGGTGAAAAAACCGAGATTTTCCAGGCTGGCGGCGGAAAAGACATGGCACAGCAAGCGGACATGACTTTTTTGGGCAGCATTCCCATTGACCCAAAGGTCGGTGTGGATTCGGATAAGGGAACGCCGTTTGTTTTGTCACAAAAAAATTCTGCGGCAACAGTGGCGTTCATGGAAGTTGTTGAAAAAGTCGAGGATTACCTCAACAAAAACAAGTAACTCTTTTTTTGGTAAAAAGGTTGGAGAGCTTAAAACTCCCGTTTTTTATTGGTTTGTCCTGCCATGGTTCTACTTAGATAGAGTAATTTCTATCGTGGAAACCATCCTGGACTTGTTTTCGCCTTCTCTTGGTGGCATCTCTGCGGTTCCGATTGCGATCTTTGTCACTTTAAGGTCTTTGATGAAGCGACTTCTGGTGATTTCTGCAACGTCAACGGCGGTGGTGATTGCTTGGCCTCGTGCTTTTAGAGTTATTTCTTTTTGGGCTCCTGAAGAGAATGCTGTTATGATAGCGAGCACATAGCTCATTGGTGGTTTGTTTCCAACGAAAATCACGTCATTAGATTTTTCTGCCATTTTTATTTCACTCCTTTTTATAGTTGTTTCTTTTGCAATGTTAGTAACGTTCTATCCGTCGGCTTGACTTTTGAACGTTACTGCATTAGTACGCTAATCTTCCTTATAAACGCAATTCAGCACTCAGACTCCGAGATAGTACTCAGGACATATAAGAATTCGAAGCCTGTCTCAAAAAGCGCTAAAGTTTTATACCTCAACCTGAAAGGGAAGAGTACGCATGGAGAATTATGCCAATGTCTGTGTCACCTAGTCTTCGAGAAGTTTTAGCTAGAAGAATCGCTGGAGAAATAATCCTCTCAAATAAGCCAGGGGCAACCATGCGTAAGTGGCGAGAACTTTTCGCAATTTCTCAGATGAATTTATCGGAAGCCATGAAGCTCTCCGCCTCCGTTATTAGTGACTATGAAAGTGGCAGGCGAGAAAGCCCGGGTGCAAAGTTCATCCGAAGGTTTGTACTTGCATTATTGCAGATTGACGAGCAAAAGGGTAGCCGCTTCATAAGAGAATTCGCAAAACTAACCAGTTCACCCAGCATGGCAGTGATGGATTTGCGTGAATTTCCCATTCCTGTACGTGTCGAATACCTGTGCAAAGCTATCGGCGGAGAAGTGGTTGCTTGCAGGGAAAAGTACGTTAAAGAGGTTAACGGCTACACTGTTATAGATAGCCGCAAGGCAGTTGAGGCATATTCTGGCTTGGACTACGCTCAACTTTTCGGTGCCACGACCGAGAGAGCACTGGTATTCACTAATGTTGAATCTGGATGCTTGCCCATGATGATTGTGCGAGTCAGTAGCTTAAAGCCTAGAATAGTAGTTTTCCATAAGACCCGCCCTGACGAAGAATCCGTGCGCATAGCTGAGTACGAACAGATACCGCTTATTTATTCTACTGCCCCAAATGTTGAGCAACTGGTGAAGTCTTTGCGTAAACTCTACCGCATAGCACTACGAATTAAACTAGGCAAAAAGCGGGTGCGCCCCCCGCCAAAAATAAGCACATAGGCTCCCTGAATATTTCAAGCATTTGTTTTTGACTTAGGCGAGTTTTCTTATTTCTGGTTTTACGTCCCCTTCTATTCCCAACGTCTTGGCTTCCTCAACCTGCAACATGCAGTCTACATGCGTCGCATCGTTGAAAACCCTATAATCAGCCATCTCTAGGAATGCGCCATCAATGGATACAGGCGAGTCAGCTGCAAGTACTCCTATATCTTTCATGACAATTTTGCCTGGGTTAGGCAAGCAGTCGCAGTACTCCGATATGTCCTTGGCAAAGCTGACGTAGGAAACTTTTTTTGGCTTGAATGTTGAGCGCACACCAAAAGCTGCTGAAGCAAGCGCCTTTGAGAGGTTTTCTTTGTTAACGTAGGTTATAGCTTGCATTGGGCAAACGTTGAGGCATACAGAGCAACGCATGCATAAAGGCGAGGTGTTCCTTGCTTTTCCCTCGATGATTTCAGGCAAGTCTAAACTGCAAGCTTCTTTACATTTTCCGCATCCTGTGCACTTTGAAGTGTCAATTTCTAAACCCACCGTGCGATGCTGCCGAAGTTTTCCAGCTCGCGAGGTGCAACCCATACCTAAATTCTTGATGGCACCGCCAAAACCGCTAAGTTCATGCCCCTTGCAATGGGAAACTACAATCATGGCATCGGCTTCCGCTATGGCGCCTGACACTTCTATTTCTTGCAGGATACCTCTTGTTTTTACTAATCGGTAATTTTCGCCTTTTAGGCCATCGGCAACAATGAATGGTGCCCTGTTAAAACCGTTTGTCAACGCGTTTATCATGTGGTCATAAGCGTTATGACGCTGCGCATGATAGTACGTGTTAGAATCGGTTAGAAAGGGTTTGCCGCCTGCCTCTTTAACCCGCCGGACTACGTCGTGAACAAAGAACGGTTGCACAAAATAGGGATTACCAAATTCGCCGACATGAATTTTTACGGCAACAAGGTCACCCTTCTCGATACAGTCAAAGGTGCCTGCAGCGTCATAGAGGCGGTTTGCCTCATCAATCATGTTGCGGCTAATATCCCATGGAACCAGGTGAACAGTCATACAATTATGCCCCTTTGCACGTATTTTAGCAATTATGCTTTCCATATAAAAGTAATGATAAGAAATAACAAACCAAACGATATCAGAATTAATAGCTAGTATTTTTTGCCTAAACTCAACTTTTTCTCAATCTCAGAAACATCTGCTTTGCTATCTGCCAAAATGTTTAGCCATAACTCGAACTCCGCTTGTGAAATCTCCTTTTGGATGATGCCTTTCTGGTCGCCTGAAAAATACTGGGAGGGCTGATTGGAATGCAGTTTTACGTAAAAAATGCGGTCTGCAATCACTATTTGTGAAGAACAGCCTGCCCGTTCGCCTGCGGCATAATCAATCGTGTAACCCAAGTCCATTGACCTCTGCTGAATGCGTTAGTTTGTCATTACTTAAAATTTTCTGTGAAAAAGACAATCTCCTGCTGGTACAGGTAATCCGAAAATTCATAGTCATGGGAGTAGTGGCAGGGGGATGCGGCGCTATTCTGTGGTTTAGTTGCTTTTTAGGTTTATTTCAGCCTTTGTTTTGATTGTGTAGGATACCGTTTAACTGCTGTTTGATGCTTGAACTGCTTTTTTATTACTTGCTTTTCTACGTTTAAAAAACAGGAATCCTGCAGCAAACACTATAGTTAGTATAGTAACGGTTGCCACCACAGCGATTGTGGGGAATAGTGCTACGCTGAAATAAACTGTCTTCTCTGCAACATTTCCCATTTCATCCGTTGCATAAACAGTTAAACGATGTGCCCCCTCGGACAATGCTAAGAGGGTTACGTTTCCAAGAATTGGTACTTCCTCAAGGCCGTCTAGGCTGTAAGCTAAATATGTAACATTTTCATTTGTGATGAAAGACAATTGAATGTTGGTTGAGTCGTAGGATTGATTTTTTGGAGTTATAATGGTGATGTCTGGTCCGATAGTGTCGATGGAAAAGTAAACAGTGTTCGAAGAACCCATGTTGCCCAGACTATCGTTAGCGTAAATAACTATGCTATGGCCCCCTTGAGGGATGCCGACAAGTTCTATTGGTCCTTGTATAGTTACATTGGCTTGGTTATCTAAACTGTAAGCCATCCATTCGGTTGCTCTATTAACCGTAAAGCTTAGCGATAACTTAGTGTAGGTTTTGTTTTCAGGAGAGGTAATTTGGACTTTTGGTGCAACTGTGCCGTAGTCTGCTGGTTTATACTGCTCATTAACTTTAAGCCAATTTGTGCCATCGAACCCTCCAATAGCGTATAGAATGTCGTCAACAACTGCGATGCTCAAATACGCTCTCGCGGTAGGCATTGGCTCAGCAATGTTCCAAGAGTTATTTTCTGGGAAATACACTCTATTTAGACCAGTAAATTCTCCTGAAGAGAACCCGCCAATATAGAATATTCTTTGAGGTACCATATATCCTTCGGTTGCCGCCGCTGCTCCATAACTGTTAACGTTGGGTAATTGAGCCGACATGTTCCATTCGCCTGTTTTAGGATTAAACACTTGGTTGGCGTCAGTTATGATGGTATTGCCTATTGAGATTGGTTCCCTTGAGCCTCCGATAATAAAGATTTTATCGTTTAGCACTGCTGAAGAGTAACCCTGAACTCCCATAGTCATCGCAGGTCCTGTACTCCAGCTATTATTCACAGGGTCATAAACTTCGTTTATGTCTGTTTCTTTGTAGAATGGGCTTTTGCTATCGTATTTCTTTCCACCAATAAGATAGATTTTGTCACCAACCACGCTTGCGCATAAATCAGCTCTAGGCGTAGGCATGGACGTTTTCGTTTGCCAAGTGTTCGTGGCTGGGTCGTAAACTTCGTTGTTTCCGATATATCCTGAGCCTACTGTTCCGCCTATTACGTAAATTTGGTTTTTGTAAACTGCGATGGCAAAACCGCTTCTCGCAGTAGGCATAGGAGTTTTGGTAGTCCACTGGTTTGTCGCAGGGTTATATTCTTCAACAACATTGAGTGGCGCATCTCCGTTTAAGCCGCCTATGGCATATATTTTCCCATTTACTACAGCGACGCCGAATCCGCCTCTTGCGGTCGGCATTGACGCCATACTAGTCCAAACGCCTTGGTTTTTTGCGCTAGCAGGTAAGACAGTAGCGAACGCTGGCAGAACTGCTGTTGTAATAAGCAGTGCTAGTAGGAATTGGGTTTGTTTCTTTATCGGTAAACCCCCAGCCATCTCTCCTCTATAGAATAACACTTTATGCTTATATTATTAAAGGGTAACTGAGCGGTAAAGTAATCAAGCAAACGATGACACAATGTGAGAAAAAAAGATTAATTCTGTGAAAGCATAATATTTTGCTTGGGTGTTATTATTTGATTAAGAGAGTCTTGGTTGCTGTTGATGGCTCGGAAAATTCTAACAGGGCACTGGACTTTGCATTAGACCTCGCCGAAAAATACAATGCCAATGTAACGGTGCTGAATGTTTCAGAATCGCCCGCTATGGGGGTAGTTTCCCTTGAACCTACTGAGCCTATGGCTTATGCAGGCGGCACTGTGGATTTTTATAAGGACTTTCACCGGTTTCATGAGGACATTTTAAGGAAAGCGGTGAATCGTGCCCGAGAATTTAAGCCTAATGTGACTGTTTCATCAAAGTTGCGGGAAGGTAACGCTGCCTCGGAAATTGTTGCTGAAGCAAAAGAGGGCGCGTTTGATATTATTGTGGTTGGGCATAAGGGGTTGGGCAGAGTTAAGGAGCTTTTTTTGGGTAACATCAGTGAGAGGGTAGCTCATTTAGCGCCTTGTCCAGTCATAATTGTTCGGTAGTTCGCTACTGCAATCTTTAAGGAAGGCTATAGTCGCTTGAGATTTAAGACGTGATGGGGAATAGACAAAGAAGGGATTGTTACGACTATGTGTGATTTCTGTTTCTGGCGCAGTAAAAGTTACCGTTTAACCGCACAAACGCCGGGCATTTTCCGTCGTAGCAGTGTTCTAACCATTGGCATGGCGCACGGACCTCGTGTACTCGAGGCATGTATCCATGTGAATTAACTTTTTCTTTTTGGGTTGTTCGTTTGGAGAGTTGTTCTAACATTGCTTCCATACTAAAACACCTCATCAGCTCCAATAGAAATTGAAATATTATTGACGACGTGTAGTAATTAAAACTGTGTTGCAGTCACTAGGCAACAACAAAAGCATATAAGCACTAAGCTGAAAAGACCTAAAAGTCACGTTTTGCATACAAAGTGTTATTTAGCAGTTAGGGGCTTTGATGTTTTTAGGTGCCATAGAGTGGAGTTCAAAGGAAGAGACATTGTATCTATCGAGGACTTCTCTCAACAAGAAATCAACCACATATTAACTGTTAGCAAGAAAATGGAGCCTCTTGCAAAAAGCGGTTCAGACATACTTAAAGGAAAAATTCTGGCAACACTCTTCTTTGAACCAAGCACACGTACACGACTAAGCTTTGAGACGGCGATGCTCAAACTCGGCGGAAACTACATTGGCTTTGCAGAACCCGACATCGCCTCTGTGCGTAAAGGCGAGAGTCTTGCTGATACTATTCGCACGGTAGAAAACTATTCTGACATAATAGCGCTACGGCACAGCTTGGAAGGCTCAGCGAAACTGGCAGCAGAATTCTCTAAAGTTCCAGTGATTAATGGCGGCAGTGGCGCTCAGGAGCATCCTACGCAAGCACTCATTGACCTCTACACGATGCGTAAGGAAAAGGGCAGAATTGACGGCTTAAAAGTTGCGCTCGTCGGCGACTTGCGCTATGGACGAACGGTGCATTCTTTGGCTTACGCTTTGGCGCTTTATGATGTTGAGTTGTTTCTTGTGTCGCCTGAATCGCTTAGGATGCGCAAGGATGTTCTTGATACGATAAAGAGCAAAATCCCAGTAACTGAAGCCTCGAATTTAGATGAGATAATGCCCAAAGTGGATGTTCTATATGTGACTCGAATACAAAAGGAACGCTTCCCTGATCCCACAGAATACGCTAAAGTTAAAGGCACCTACCGAGTAGACCTAAAAACGCTGGAAAACGCTAAAAAAGATCTAATTATCCTGCACCCTCTACCCCGCATAGATGAAATAGCCACCGAAGTAGATGCAACATCGCAAGCAAGGTATTTCCAGCAGGTATGGAACGGCATAGTCGTACGCATGGCACTCCTTGCACTAGTGCTAGGCGCAGTAAGATAATTTTAAATTGATGAAAAGCGGTCGAACGTTGTCAGCGTGCTCATCGCGCCGCATGAGGGGCACTTGTGCAGTGTGGCAAACCAGCTCTTTTGGCAGTTACTGCAGACGCTGACTTGTCTATTGTAAGTGAAAAATTCCGTAGCTTGATTCTCAATTAGGTGTCGTGTTAACTCCATGAGTGCTTCAGGTTTGTATTCTGCGCTTTCTAATTCTAGAACGTCTAAACTTCCGCCCAAGTTCAACCCCTTCATGGTCTGCGCCATCTCAAACATGCTGGTCGGCGCTTTGAGCGGTTCAGCGGCTTTTATCTGGATTCTATTTAGCGTTGAATAGTAGGGTTTTTCTCTTGTTCCAGAAAACTTCAACTTGGCAACCCCGTAACGTTCGATGTCTAGTTGCGCGAGGCGTTCAGCAGCTTCATGGTTGCCCAGCACGACGGGGTAAAGGCGTTTGCCGTATTTTCTCCCAAGCTTCTGTTTAAACGCCAGCACATTGGCAATTAGTTCCATGCTGAACCTGCGGCTCTCCTCTGAAGTTATGCTCTTTTCAGTGAATGCTTCTACTGCCTCCTTGAACCCTACAAGGTTAACTATGCGCAAGCAGTTTTCCAAACGGAAATACGTGTCACCATTACTCTTCTGCAAAAGGAACGGCAGAAAATTTTTCCCAAACTGCTTGAGAGCATTACCTTTTATTCCCAAGGCACGAGCAGCAAGTTCGAAGCGTTCCTTAACCAAGTCCAAGAATTTGTTCTTATCTTTCTCGCATTCTTGAGCAATTCTTGGCAAGTTAATGGTAACGCAGCCCAAGCATCCAGTGCGCAGAGTATCGGTTTCCCACTCACCTGTTAAGTCAGATGCAAATTTAACTCCTGAGGCAGCGAAAGCCACGTTTTCGTTTTCTTTTTTTGTCAAGTTGGCGAAATATGGGGCTCCGCTTTTTGCCGCTAGCTGGTGTGCTTTAAGAAGCATGTTTTTTGACTCTTCGTCGCCAAAGGTGGTATTGTTAATTTTTATGACAAGCTTTGGGCTAAGCAACGGCTTTGGTGAGCTTTCCTCTAAGAAAACGTCTAGAATAAGCGAAGTTAACAGTTGGCTTTCTTTGGCATAGTCGCCGTACTTGCCTACTGCTTTGCCTTGTGGTCCAATGGCTTCTTTCTCCGCGACCGATTTAGGAATGGAAAGTTCAAGCCCCAAAGATGCGTCTACGTGTTGGTTGAGGTTCAGAATAAACAGGCGCAGGGCTTCTTTTAGTTTAGCTACCTCATTGCCTCTGACAAACGGTGCAAGCGCCAAATTGAAGTAGTTGAATGTTTGTGTGCTGTTGGTTTCTTTGCTTGTGTGTAATAGCACGTTAAAAGCGATGGAGAGTGCTGATTTAAAATTGGCTGGCGGTTCCATGGAAACCTGCAGAGTGCCGTCGGGTCTTATACCGTGCTGGAAGAAGTACCGTATGTCATGGATGACCTCGTTGGGTTTGAGTATCCATGTTCCTAAACCATCAATGTGAATTGCTCCTGAGAGGTGAGCATCGGCGATGTCTCTTGGAAATATATTTAGTAATGTGTATTCTCCCAAGACGGTTTGTCCTGCCTTACTGATTGTAGCCGCTGAATCCTGTGTGGCATCTTTGGATTCGATGAGCACGGTTACCTCATGGACAGGCATGCCGACGCGGGTAAGTTTATGTCGGTAATCTTCATAACCCTTCTCAACCAAAATCCCATTCACAACTTCTCTAATCAACGAAGCAGTAAGATACTTTGTTTTTGACTTCATGAGGCGTTTCTCAGCTTCTTTAGCCGCTTTCTGTGCCAGTTCAGCGGGAACTTTTGCCTCTCTAATCAGTGAATTAGCGATTTTATTGGCATCAAACTCTTCGAGCGTTAAATGGGACGTGCGGACAACCATGCCCCTTGGCTTAACCGCTTTCTTTTCCACGCGGTCAGCAACGTCAAGCACCATTTTGCCAAGGTCCGTTAGAAAATATTTTTTTGCGTCCACATCTGCCTCAACCAAATCCGCCTTCAGCAGGAATTTGAGATGATAAGCGAACCTGCCTGCGTCTCGGCTTGGGTTCATTTTAAGTTGATTCATCAGTTCAGTGTAGGAGAGGGCGCTTTTGTCAAAGAGCAAGTTTAAAATTTGCAGCCTGAGGGGTGAAGAAACAGCTTTAAGCACTTTTACTCCTCGTGTACGATGCGGCGGATTAACCATGCTACCCCTTCTTCCTTAGCCCTTCAAATTTGGCGCTCTACTTATTATTCAACGGTTGACTTTAAACTTAACGAAGGATTTTTTATGGCAAACTTTTGTTGAACAAATCTGAAAATTGCGCTTGAAAACGAAAAAGATTGGTAGATTAAAGTAAGCAACCATTTCATAATGAATAAATTAACAACTTGCAATCAACTTCTGTTGGTATTGTAAAAAATTACCATTCGTTTGTTATACTTTTGTGTTCAAAAATACTTAATTCATAATGAGGGCATAAACTATGTGAAGGCTCTTTTTACGTTTTTTCGGGTGGCAATACGCTTGAAAATTGTTAAGGAAGAAAATAAAGCCGTCGTGGAAACAAGCGGAAGGGGTGCTCAGCCTATACGGAAAATTATTGGTTGGTTGAAATGCGCTTTGAGGCAGAATTCGTATGAGAATAAGGATGAGTATAAACGGCTTTTTCTTGCGGCAGATATTTCGCAGGCTAAAATCGTTATTGTTCTATTTGCAGCGATAATAGTGCTTTTTATTTTAAGTGATTACATGTTTTTTAATTTGTCAGTGGTATTCTACGAGTTGGTGGCCTTAAGGCTGGTTTTGCTTGCATATTGTGTTTGGCAGTTTATGTTCATCGGTAAAGTAGAGAATTACTGCTCCTACGACAGGTCAACTCTCCTTTACTTACTCACAATTTCGGTTGGAATATTAATCGTAAATTCTACGCGCCCTGAAAATTTTCTTCCACACATAATTGTTATTGACACTGCCGTCTTTGTCTACTATCTTGTTATCCCAAACCGATTCATCTACCAAGCAATACCAGCGTTAGTTTTCACTTTAGGAGAGGTCGCAATCCTCATGCTAACTTTTGAGGTATTCGAGATGCCAGCACTTTTCATAGCCCTTCTAAGCCTAGCGTTTACCAATGTCGTCGGTGCATTGGGCGCCCTCCAACTTCACTCATATCGGCGAAGAATTCTTGAAAATGTAACAGAACGCAAAGAAACTGAACGTCTTGCGGCAATTGGGCAGACCGCAAGCATGATTGGGCACGATATAAGAAATCCTCTGCAAGCGATTGTTAGCGAATTATATCTAGCAAAAGACGTCATCACCAGTGGTTCTCACCCTGAGGAGGAAAAAAAGCCAGCGCTAGAGAGCATAAACATCATCCAAGAGCAAACTGATTATATTAGCAAGATAGTATCGGACCTGCAAGACTACGCTAGGCCGATAACACCAGAATTTTCCAATGTTGATTTATCCGAATTAATTGTCAGTGTGTTTCAAACAATTAGTCTCCCCGATGAAATTGTGTTAAAAATAGATGTGAAAGGGTTTCCGAAAATAGAAACCGACCCAACCTTGATAAGACGCGCCCTGACCAACCTAATCAACAACGCCATCCAAGCAATGCCTGACGGTGGCACACTGGGATTAACAGCGGTAAAAACAAAGGAATACATCATCATTAAAATTTCTGACACAGGCAAAGGCATACCTGAAGAAATCAAACCAAAACTATTCACGCCACTGGTGACCTCCAAGGCTAAAGGTCAAGGGCTAGGACTAGCAGTCGTTAAACGGCTAGTTGAAGCATTGGGCGGCTCAATAACGTTTGAAAGCCAACTTGACAAGGGAACAACATTCACCATCCGCTTACCTGTCAAAGATTAGCGTGCCGAAACAGTTGTTTGTCATGCCTTCAGGGTTCGGCAAAGAAATTCTTTATTAAGTTAGAGTGTTGACAATAGTTAGTTTACTCGGGGCTAAACAAATGAAAGCATTCATAATCCAGTTTCCCTTCGGCGTAGTAGCCTTCAATGAAAAAAACAACCTAGTCGAGAAGGCGCTGTTTCCAAAAAAGCCACAAGCAGCGGCAAAAAACCTGCTAAAGACCGAGACGGGAAAGCTATCAGACCAAGTTTCTTCACTCATCACCCTGTTAAAGAATGTAGATTATGACACGTTTGTTTTTGAAACAGCCAGTTTAGCAGAGGAAGCCCAACGGAAACTAAAGGTCCACGTTGAGGTAGCTAAGCCTGCGGAAGCAGCAGTTTTGCACTCGCATATGGGGGAAATCGCGCTTGAAAGCGGCTTCGTCAAAGACGAGCAAGAGCTGAACCTTTGGAACCGCAATGTCAGCATGGAACTTGCGAAATTAAGGATTAAAGGTGCAACTGCTAAGCGTGACTTAATCGTTGCTCAAGGCATCCAAACACTCGACAGTTTAGACCAAACCGTAAACCTGTTCATGGGCAGACTACGCGAGTGGTATGGCGTTTATTTCCCAGAGCTTGACCGTCTCATTGAAAAACATGAAACCTACGCGAGGCTCGTCATAAACCTCGGAGCCAAAGAAAACTACACCGCTGAAGCGCTGGAAAAAGAAAATATTCCCAAAGAGCGAGCCCAGCTTGTAGCCAAAGCGGCTGAATCATCCATGGGCGCAGACATCGCTGAGACTGACATAGAACAAATACAAGCCTTAGCCAAAGACGTGCTTGAATTCTATAACCTGCGCAAAAGCATGGAAGACTATGTTGATAAAACTATGGAGGAAATGGCACCGAATGTGCGTGCTGTTGCAGGAGCACTTTTGGGTGCACGCTTAATTGCCATTGCAGGTAGCCTCCAGAATTTGGCTATGCGACCAGCCAGCACAATACAAGTTTTAGGCGCAGAAAAAGCACTTTTCCGCTCACTAAAAACAGGTGCGCGTCCACCAAAACACGGCTTGATATTCCAGCACACGCTGTTGCATGATGCAAAACGCTGGCAGAGAGGAAAAATCGCCCGAGTTATCGCGGGGAAACTCGCCATAGCCGCCCGAGCAGACGCGTTTGGAGGAGGCCACTACATTGGAGAAGAACTCAAAGCAGACATAAACAAGCGCATCGAAGAAATCCGCGAAAAATACAAGGAGCCGCCGCCACCAAAAGAACCCAAATCAAAACCAGTGTTTGAACGGCGAGAAGAACGACCTCAAAGACGCGAAAACTTCCGAGAAGGCGAACGAGGCGGATTCAGGGAAAGACCACGGCACGAAGGGCCTCCAAGAGGCGGAAAGCGCAGGCGTAAACAGTGGAGAGACAAGCGTGCCCGTCAAGGTTAAACCACACCCTAAGTTTAAAGAAATCTACCAAGTCACCTTAGAAGATGGCGCGCAAAGGTTAGGCACAAAAAACCTCACGCCAGGCTTAAACGTGTATGGCGAACGGCTCGTCAAGTTCAAGGGTGTTGAGTACCGTGTGTGGGATGCTTTTCGTAGTAAGCTTGCAGGCGCAATAATCAAGGGCTTGAAAAACGTTCCCATTGAACCAGGCTACAGAGTGCTATATTTGGGTGCGGCTTCAGGCACAACACCCAGCCACGTTTCAGACATTGTGGGTGACACGGGTCACGTGTACTGTGTCGAGTTTGCTCAGCGGTCACTCCGAGACTTAGTGAATAATGTTGCCGCTTACCGAACCAACATTTCACCGATTTTAGACGACGCAAGAATGCCAGAAAGGTACGCCATGTTCATCTCAAGCAAAGTAGACACAATTTATTGTGACGTTGCCCAACCAGAACAAGCAAAGTTGCTGGCGGACAACGCTGACTTTTTCCTCAAGCCAGAAGGGTGGGTTATGTTGGCATGCAAGTCGCAGAGCATCGATGTCACTATGGCTCCAGACGCGGTTTACCAGCATGAAGCCCGAGTTTTAAGGAAGAGGGGCTTTGATGTTAAAGAAATCGTGGTGTTGGACCCGTTCGATAAAGCGCACGCCATGATTGTGGCTCAGCGACAATAAATTATGTTCCACCGACTATTTGCTCTTCACATAAGTGTCTTGTCTTAAAAATATAATTATCAGTACGACTGCAACCGCCGTCAGTGCTGCTATTCCCACGTAAAGAATTACAGGTGTATTATTGGCGGCATACGGATTCGGTGTCGCTGTTGCTGTTGGCGTCGGAAGAGGTGTTGCAGTTGGCTGGGGCGTTATAATCGGGGTTGGTGTGGGTTTAGGTGTAGGTGCTGGTGTCGGCGTTGGGGTTGGAGAGGGCGTTGCTGTTGGGGTTGATGTTGGAGTAGGCGAAGGCGTAGGTGTTATAGGGATTGGTGTAGGAGTTGGGGTTGGATTAGGAGTCTGCGTTGGGTTCGCTAAGTTTACATATGTGGTGTATGCCTTTTTGGGGTTTGCGTTAATATCAAACAAGCCGAAAGTATCGCTTCCTCTATCATTTAGTTCATACCACGTGTAAGCTTTCACGTTTTGGGTACTCAGAAGAGTGAAGGATTGATTGAGGAAATTAACCTGTTCAGGCTCAAAGAGGTCAAGGTAGAATGATTGTTGCCCAATCTCTGTTATCCAAACATCCTTTCCAGTAATTTCACGATATGTAACGATGGAGTTTATGAATGCCCTTTGCGCCCTAGCAGAATATGCTCCCCAAGGGTAAGCGTGAAGGCTGATTGCATCGCAATAATCCATGCCTCCCAGCGAAACAACTTGTTTAGCGAAGTCAAAGCCTTGCTCAACTAAAGGCTCATTGCCAGAGTAGAGGTGTAATCCTCCAAAAGCGATTACTGTAGATTCTGGCGACGCTGACTTTATTATCATATAAGCCGCCTTCAGCATTTCGGAATATGTAGTGGCAGTGCCGTCAAAGTATCCGAGCCAATATTGAGCATCGGTGGGTTCATTCCAAATCTCCCACGTCTTCACTATGTCCCCGTATTGCTCAACTGCTGTTTTGACTGTTTGATTCCAGTCTTGTAAGGTGAATGAGTCGTTGAAGTTCATGGTGCGGTGCAGTAGTTTCCCGATTAAGGGTATGTTGTATTTTTTTGAAAGTTGGTAAATATTTTGCCAGTTGCTGTTAGGGTCATTTATTTCTACATCAGCGAGGATGGTAAAGCCGTCGGCTGCTATGGTTGCGGCTTGTGTTTCACTCATTTCGTGTGCTAATATGCCGTTTATCATGGGACATTTTCTCAAGTGCAAGTAGTCAATGTATGCCTTAGTGAGGTCCAGCAGATAAGACGGCGACACGTTCGCCGTGCTGTCGATGTGGGATTCAATTGCTGTTCGCTTTGCAAACTCGTTCCAAGATATAATCGTGATTATCTTGACATTACCTTGGCGTGCTTCATTTACTGCTCTGCTCCACTGCTGACCATATAATCCCTGTGTATAGTTTACGTCTACTTGCCAGCCATCTGCGTCATATCTTGGGCAAACGCTTATCTGGCCATCTCTGACTGAAACAGGCTGTGTTGACAGCGTTGGGTCTGGAACTTGATATTCCCAATCATCAAGGTCGCTGTGGCAACCGATTAGGCGCATGCTAAATCGAGGGTCTTGTGGGACGCCGTTTGCCGTTAGGTTTCTGCTGTGGTCGTCGTAGAAACCAATGGCAGGTTTGCTTTCCAAGAGAAAATAATTAGAGGAGTATTTTGACGCGTAAGTATCATAAAGGTAGTTGTAAATCATGGTAAAATTGTAGTTTCCAGTTGTGCTGTTGTAAGCTTCTGCCCAGCCATTGCCAAAAGGTTCCACCATCATGAAAAACTGTATACCCGTGTAGTTTGTAGTTATTTGATTGACGATTTGTTGGGTATTGTTGTCAGAAGCAGAACCTTTTCCCCACCATGAAAATATAATAAAGTCTATTCCTGACTGGTTAAACCAATCAAGATGTTGCATAATCACAGAAGTGTTTGAAGAGTCATACGTGCCCAAGATGGGCGTATCAACACAGTTAACGTGATTTACTGCCCAGTCACCATTGTACCATGGATAATAATATATGCCTACTTTAACGTCATCAAACGCAGATGCCCTAACGCTTGTGAAAACTGGTAAAATGAATAGTTGTGCTAAAAGAAAGAACACAAGGACGGGCAGAATTTTTTTGATTTTTAAGTCAGGCATTGCTCGTATAACTCAGTGCTGAGTCCTTAAAAATTTTCCACATATACCGCCTAAATTCAAACCTCGGCATTAGCAAGATAAGACCTAAAGTTATCTTAAACCCTTTGAGAAAGGCATAGCTTGCACCTAAGAAATGATTGAAGCAACCGACGAATAACACCAGCGATAAGTGCGCTTTTATACTCTAAAGGACTATTCAGTATTTATGCAGACCATCCTTAGTTTTAGTACTCTTGCCAGTTTACTAATAGCCGTGCTTTTAGGCGCCATAGTAGGGATAGAAAGAGAAATCACCCACAAACCTGCAGGGTTAAGAACGCATATGCTGGTTTGTTTGGGGTCATGCCTGTTCACGCTTGTGTCGATTGGGTTTAGCGTTGACCCAGCTCGAATAGCCGCTGGGATAGTAGCGGGAATCGGTTTCATAGGCGCAGGCACAATTTGGTCTGAAAAAGACAAGGTGCAAGGCATAACTACTGCTGCGAGCCTTTGGGCAACGGCAGCTATCGGGTTAGCGACAGGGATAGGCGATTATCCTTTAGCAGCTGCTGTAACTATACTTGTGTTCTTGATATTGTTGGCGCGGTACCCTTTAAGAAAATCAGGGTTAGAAAAACATGTGGACTAACGACTTCAGACGTTCTCGTGTAGCTTGCAACCAGACCTTAACCGAAATATCTTTGTCTTAGTTGTTACTCCAACACAGTCACAAATTCTTATTAATTAAAGAGTCAGCCAATAAATCAGGTGAAACAATGCTTTTTTCAACTAGAAAAATATTTTTTGCACTATTGTTTCCGCTTCTCATCAGTATACCTTTAGCTTCGGCGCAGCAGGGACCTGCAAGGGTAACAAGCCCCACAAGCCAAAACCTAAACCACATCACCCCCGTCAGCACATCTGAAGCATGGGCAGTAGGTGACAACGGCGCGATAATAAAATGGGATGGAACAGACTGGAGCCTTGTGTCTAGCTCAACAACAGCCAATTTAAATTCAATTTCTTTTGGCAACGCTTCTAGCGGATGGGCGGTTGGCGCCTTAAACAACAACGGCGTCATACTATATTGGAATGGATCAACATGGAGTACTTGGACAGATGTGACAGTTGACACTACAGGCTTGACTGGGGTACCACTTTATGGAGTAAGCATGCTTGACGGCTCCTTTGGTTGGGCAGTAGGCGCCAGCGGCACTGTCGTTGTTTGGGACGGAACCCAATGGGCAGGACAAAAAAATGTAACACCCAACACGCTTCGCTCAGTAGCTACAGTCAGCCAAACAGATGCTTGGGCAGTAGGCGACAACGGAGTAATCATGCGATGGACAGGCACCGAATGGACCAGCGTATCAAGCCCCACTAGTTCTAACTTGTATTCGGTATTCACGTTCAACTCAACAGATGCTTGGGCAGTCGGCGGCGAACAGAACACAGGTGTCATATTGCACTGGAACGGGTCAAATTGGTCAGAATGGACAGACATCATAATGTATCATCCTGAATCAGGCACTGCACCACCAAGTGAACCGGTCGATCACGTTAACGCAACCCTACACTCAGTCTTCGTTTGCGACACAGGAGACGGATGGGCATCAGGAACTGACGGCATGGTCGTGTATTGGAACGGTACATTATGGAATGCCATAAGCAGTGGAGCCTCAGAAACTCTCAGGGGAATTTCTGTGGTTGTACCAGCAACTGGAACTACACCGTCCAAGGGATATGCTGTTGGCGATGGCGGTATAATTCTCGGTTGGGAAGGACACCAATGGATACCAGAAATATCAGTATTCATACTTGCGCCAATACTATTAACGTTCGCTGCATTACTTTTAATACTTAAGAAAACGGCAAAAAGACCAAATCTCTTCTTTTTTAGAAAATGAAAAGCGCTTGGCGGATCAGCACGATAGCCGCCTAAAAGAAGAAACCAAGTGATTTGCTACCGTGGTTCGCCAAGCTGATTTTTCCGTTTGATTACTGATTTGTATATCAGTCACGTAACTTATTTTTCATGTTTTAGTCTAATGTGATTTTTTTGATTACAACTATAATGTAGCCAAAACTATCCAAAATTTTGCCAAATACGTTTTTCTATTAAACAATGTGCGGTGGCTTGTTTATTTTTTTTTGAGTTTTTCATTAATTAGTTAATATCTTGTATTAGAGAAAAAACAATAATTTGGCATAATTGCAAGGAAGCCTTGGGCTGCTTGATAGGGAAAGGATAAATCCGAAAAATACATTAAGAGTCAACGTCCCTACAGAAAAACTGGTTATTAGAAAGATGGTCAAGAAAGAGGAAAAGAAAAAATCAAAACTTGAGTTACCCTTCGATTATCATTCGTCAAGATTCTTCTCTCTTCTTTTCCCAGCAGTATACTTAATAGCCATAGGAATATTTAGCGTCCAATATAGCATAATTCCTGGACCCGAACTTTTGATTTTAGCTTTTTTAATTTATGCAGCATACAACAAGCGCACATGGCGTTTTCTCAAAGATTGGCTTCCATTTATCACAGTCTTTATTTCATATGAATTGATGTATGGCTTAGTGGGAAGCATATCCCAGAATAATCTACATTTGGGACCTTATCGATTGGAAGCGGCCTTATTTGGTCAAATTCCGACCATAGTTCTTCAGCAAACAATCCGGACGCCCTTTCTTGATTACATGGGAGCCTTTTTTTATTCTCTCCATTTTTTTGCACCAACAATCTTTGCTTATATACTATGGCGGGTAAGCCACAAAAACTATTGGAAGTACACTGTCGCTTTCGGAATATGCACCTACGGTGCGCTCATAACTTTCCTCTTTTACCCAGTGGCACCCCCATGGATTGAATTGAACTCAACATATAACCTCGCCTATTCAGGGCCGCAGGTTTTGCGAATCCTGACTGGTTCAGTTGATGCTAGTTTGGGTATTCCTGTTTACAAGACACTCTTTGACTTCTTAAGTCCCAACTTGTACGCTGCCTTTCCGAGCATGCATTGCGCATTGCCCTCGCTAATTTCTTTTTTCGCCATCAAACTTTGGAAGAAAAAAGCGCTCCCAATCTTAATCTTTCCAATTGGTGTCTTTTTTAGCGCCGTCTACCTTGGCGAACATTATATCGTGGATGTTGTGGGTGGAATCGCGTATGCTGCAATAGCGTTTTTAGCTGTAGAGAAACTCTTGCCTTTGCTGTCGAGCAAGAGTGACTTTCTGAAAAAGCATACGCCTGTTTGATTAATGTCTTTTGATACTAAAGGATAATAGAGAGAACGGCTTATTTTTTGATGAATGTCTAGCCCGAAAGGCAGTGACTGATATTTATGGAAGTTATATCAAAAAATACTCAATCTTACAGTATAACTCCCAATGTTCCCCAGAGTTACATGAGCAAACTCTACGACTTCATGTACCGATTCTTTCTTCTTCCTCAGAAAAATCGGTTTGCTGATATTTCGCTTGGAACGTTTTCAATCAGTTATTCCGTTATCGATGCTTCTGGAAAGAGAAAGTTACGTGTTCAAGCTCATGGCAACGAACAGCTAAACGTGACTATTGAACCGATTGAGACGTTGCCCGAAAAGGAAATTTTGAAGTCAAAAGAAGACATTGTGATTGCAGTAAACATGTTTGAAGAGCAAGTGCAAAAGAACAGTCTCTTTTTCGCTTGGAGAGAAGGCGAATCAATACTTCCTGAAGCCATGTCTGGAAGAGAGAATAAGTCCCTTCGTCGGATTTTTCTGGAGACACAGATTTTGCTGATTGCTTTTTTCATGACTGTGGGTATTATCCTGTTTTTATTCATTGGACCGTTTGTTCCGATAGTTTTGCTTGCAATACAATTTGTGTTTGTTTTCTTTTCCAACAAGATAATTGCTAGAACGGCTGATTGGCACATTACCGAGAAGAATCCATACATCCATGTTCTTCAGTACCCGCTCTCTGCCGGAGAGGACAATCCTGTGCAGAAACTTTCCAAAGAGGAAATTACCAAATTAAAGAAGCAAATATATGAAACAACAATAGCAAAAACTGGCGGGCTCGATTGCAGCGTGGCGGAGGGCGTTTTTTCTCAGTATGGGATAGCATGTAAACAGGAGAATTTGATAAGTCGCAAAGTAAACGTTTACGAAATAGTGCAAAACACAGCAGCAAAATTTGGCTACAAAGTGCCTGAAATCGTTGTTTCAAATACTCTTCTTCCTAACGCGGCAGCATCTGGTCCCAGCCCAAGCCGAGGCGTAGTGCTGATAACAACAGGAACCTTTTTACACCTTAACAAGGAGGAAATCATAAGTGTATTGGGACACGAGTTTGGTCATTTGAAAGGGCGCGACCCATTGTGGTTATACGGCTTGTCAGCGGTTCAATATCTCTTCTGGTTCTATGTAATTTTTGGGCTGTTGCCGACAACATCATTCCTTTTACTGTTCATTTACTTGTGGGCACTGCTAACCCTGACATATTTTATAGCCAAATTCTTTGAGGCAAGAGCCGATTTGATTTCAGCCATGGTCATAGGTCAACCGCATGTTTTAGCCGACGCCTTAGAAAAGATAGGCTTCCAAAGGCTGCTCTACGAGCGCGTACCTTCCTTCCGTTTTCAAGAATGGCTAAGTATGGACCCGCATCCGCCTATTTACTTTAGAATAGCTCGCCTACGTGCAATAGTTGGAAAGATTGAGGCGAAGCATCCCCTTATAAGATCAGCACGAGAAGTTACAAGGGGCTTCTTCAACAGTTTTTCTTAATTAAAACTGCTCCATTCACTTTCCAGCGGCACAACAAAAAGAGCACTGGCGAGATTGATTATTTTTATAAAACATAGCATATTTGGAGCCTATTAGAAACTCGTTGCAGAATCTATAGAGGGGTAGGTCGTATTGGCGGTTTTCAATACCAAAAGCTTGCTGGGCAATCGGTGCTTTAAATAGGAGGATAGGGGTAGCTGGCAGAGCAACAAAGTTACTCACTTACTAATAGATGATAAGCGGTTGCGCTAAGAGAATTTTTCACTTATACGGTTTTAGTTTCAACAGGACTCTCCGTTGGCTTTACATCAACAACTTTTTCAGTTAACACTTTAGCCGCCCGTCCATGGTAGAGCTTTGCACCAATACAAAGGGCAGCTGCAGAAACTGCAAGCCAAAATGGCAATAGAAAGCCACCTGAAACAAACACTTTAAAGTTTACACCCAGTCCAAAGGTCAAACTCTCCGGCAATGTTAGAGCTGAAGTGCCCATCAAAGGAATGTTTATGCCTAAAAAGGCAGCGATTCCAACGGGGGTTAGCAAACCAACGATAAAACCAACTAAAGCCCACAATGGCTTCTTGTAAGAAAAGTTTAGCAAATGAATCGCATAAGGCTTGGTAGGAACGAAAGAGTAAATCAGCATTATAATGCCAGCCGCGGTGAACAGAAGAATGCTTGATATGTTTAGTGCCAACAAAAGAGGTATAGTAAACGAGTCGCCTAATAACCCAAAGTTAGTGTACAAGGGCGAAGCATTAATTTTGAACAAGCTATCGCCAACAGTTAAGACCCACCATGGCATAAATATTGAAAGAACTATCACTAACAATGTTAGAATGCCTGCAACTAGACCAAACCAGTTAATCCTCATGCGGCAAAACTCCTACTGGTAACTGAATGGGACCTAATAATTCACGAGGCAATTCATCTAGCTGAAATTCAAGCCCCGCTACTGCTACGTTAATATTTTTGAATGTAACATCGATTGTATCCGAATTAGAATGGCTCTTAAAGTAGTCTAAAGCTTCTTGGCTCCAACTGCCCGCGATATCGATAAGTCCACTCTCATTCGGACCAATACTTAAGGGATTACCCAACGACACATTACCTAAAAAAGTGCCATCCTTAGAATAGACGCCAGCGGTAAATGAATCAACCGAAATTTCCTCAGCTATTGGGTTAGTGAAGTTAAAAGCCAACGCGTAGCTGCCGTTTTCAGAGAAGTATTGGCTTCCCACAAGCTCAGGCGGCTTAATATCAGAGCCGATAGAGGCAAGGTTTTCCAGATTGAAAAATTCTTCATTACTCGTTGAACCGCCAAATTGGGGAGGAAGCACCAGCCCGATTAAATTGTCACGATAAATAAAGACCATGCAAAGCAATGGACCTATCATAATGGCTATTGTAAGAGCTGTAATGGCTATCTTGACTTTTTCCAATCAATCGCCTATCAGCTATTTAACACGTTTAGCTTTTAACCTTTATGGAATCCTGCTTCATGTTACAGTTTATTTAATACTTTTGAGTTACGCCTTGTAGGGTGTACTTAAAACATCCTTAACCCGATTAGTAATGACAGGACCAAGACCTTGCACAGACTTTGACCAATCGTCCACATTAATCAAAGCATTCATAGGCGTCTGATAAGCATTCAAAACAGCCGTAGCTTTCTCTCGCCCAACACTTGGCAAACTCGCTATAAAATACACTTGAGCATCAGAGAGCGTATCACATTTTTTGAACGCATGCACAACTGCACTTCGTTTTTCAACAATTTGCTCTTGCCTCGCCGCCGTGTAAAGAAAATCAATGGTTTCCTTTTGCGATGCAGTGTTAACTATGGCGATGCCGTTCTTTGCAAGATTGAACATTGCTCCCCAGATGGAGCTGGGTTGGATGTGGCTGAACTTGTAGATTATTGGCAAGTAGCCTTCAAGAACAATCAGCGATTTTGGGTAAACGTCTTTTAGCCTAAACAGCTGCTCGAAGAGGTAGCGCCGTGTAAGCGTGTAGACGAAGTCGTGAACGGTTTTGCGTTCTACGGCGCATTGATCTGAGAGGATGTAGTCGCCTTTCTCTAGAACCTCGGTCTTGACGTTTACTCCTTTTTCGACTAGGCCTTTTACGATTTTTTGGGCGCTGCTTGCTTCGCGGCTATCTACGATTATGGTTGGTTCTTGGTCGTTCTTCTTTTTTTGGGTGATGAAGGGAACTAGCGTTTCTGCACTTGGCATAAGTGGTTCACTATGCTTGCGGTTATGTAGAAGCGGTTAATGTCACTTTCGTTTGAGCCGAGAAAATTTCTAGTAGTTGTTGTTGAGTAAGCCCTCTGCCCTTTACAACATCAACCAGTGGATTGTGGAAAACGTTGCGTTTTGCTTTCTGATTTGGGTTTGGGTAGCTGGCTGGTCGTGGACGCCGGGCTTAGTAACGTGGGCTGGGTTAAGAAAGTCATTGATTACGTAGTTAATCGTCAGAACAGCGACGGTGGCTACACTTTTTGCCAAGGCACCGAATCTAGTGCACAAGACACCTATTATGGACTTGCCATCCTGAACATGCTGAACGTGAAATTTCCAAACGTTGAAAAAACAATAAAATTTCTAAATGATCTTATGCTGCTTTTTCATTTCCGATAGGTGCATTAAGCGACAGGATAGGTAGGCGAAGAATTCTTGCCGCAGGTTATTTCATATCTGCCATAGCCTGCCTAGGAACAGCTTTTCTTACACCTGACTTTTTATTCCTGGTACCGCTTTTCCTCATAGCGGGTCTCTTCTCAGCAATCACAGATACGCTGGAGGGAACAGCGGCGGCTGACCTGTTGCTATCTGAATCAAGAGGAACAGGCTTTGGAGTGCTGCAAACAGTTGAGGGTGTCGGCGACTTTGCATCCAGCGCTGTAGTTGGAGTGCTTTGGGCAGTCATATCGCCGATGGTAGCCTTTTCGTATGCAGCAGTGCTGTCGGCATCTGGAGGAGTTATTCTTCTTTACTTAACAAGAGGAAATCATCCTTTACGATAACTTAAAAACCGAAATACACCATAAGAAAGTGATGTGGAAAAATGAATCTGTGGAAAAAAATTCCAGCTGGAGATAAGCCTCCCAAATTCCTCAACATGGTTATTGAGGTAGTAGGAGGTTCCCGAGACAAATACCAATACGACGTAATGCAGGAAGTACTTGTTTTAGACCGCATTATTCCGTCCTCAGTTGTTTTCCCCGTTGAGTACGGCTTTGTCCCCCAAACCCTCTCTGCGGATGGCGACCCTTTAGATATCATGGCATTAAGTTATGAGCCATTAGAGGTGGGTGCAATAGCTAGAGTTAGAGTAATAGGCGCATTGATAATTGAAGATGAAGAAGGCATTGACCCCAAAATCCTCTCAGTGCTCGTTGACGATGCAAGATTCAAAGGAATTGAGGATGCATCCCAAATACAAAAAAACAAGTTGATTGAGATTCAAGAATTCTTCGAGACCTACAAAAGACTTGAGCCGCACAAATGGACTAAGATAAAGGAATGGAAAAACGCTGAAGAAGCCGTGAAAATAGTGGTAAAAGCAATAGAAACTTATCAAAAGTCCGAGTTTGCACATAACACCAAAGATATAAACAAAGATAAGGTGACGGAGGCGACCAAAAGCTGATCTCGCAACGAGATGTGCCCAAAGGCAAGGTCTTGGTTAGCGCCTATGCTGTAATTGAGGGAAAAGAAGAAGGAATCTTGTTCATAATTGAAGGCGATGCGCCTTACCATAAAATGGTTGTCCTTCCCGGAGGATACGTTAAGCCAAATGAAACAATAGAGCAAACAGTTGTCCGTGAAGTTGAAGAAGAAACAGGCTTACATGTTGCTACAACTAAATTTCTCGGTCTCTATCAGGATTTCTTAACTGAAAACGGTGACGACCCTGTCAATCACATCATCGCCGTCTACAAAGTTGACGTTGTTGGAGGCAGATTAATCTTCTCTAAAGAAGCAACCGCGTACAAGTGGCTAACTGCGCAAGAAGCACTGGCTTCTGCAGAATTGCCTAACATATTCAAACAAATCATCGCAGATGTTGGAAAAGAACACAAAAGACGTTTCAAAATAGGGAACCCTTAGCTTTTTCCAGGGCGTGGTTTGGTGACAAAGTTAAGCGAAAGTCACGAGCGAGCCTTGAGCAGCAGCCTCTACATTATAGAAGATAATTTGCAACGGATAAAGGCGCTTCTAAAGCAAACAGGCGAAAATGAACAAACCATCACATACCGCAGGGTAGGCAAGATAAGCCCTGAATCAAAATGCAAAGCGCTTGAGGCTATAGTTGAAATGCTAAATGAAATCAAGCAGATCAAGGAAACATTCGAGTTAGAAACTGAAAAAATCAACTTAAGAGCAGAAATTTCAGCCGCTCTAGACGAAGTTTGGATTATCCTTGTCGATTTGGCGCCTGACAGGTTGAAAGCCTATGGAGAGCTTTCCGAGACTGAGAAGGCTTTGATTGCGTCTTATGCTTCATCGCTGGCGGATAAACTGAAGAAAATACAGGAATCCCTATAAATAAAGAGAAACAGTTTGCGAATTTTTGTGTTTAAGGCATTAGGTAAACATTAAGAATAAGACTGCGTATTAATCAAGCAATCAACTATTAATTATAGAAGGTTTTATCTGTTGTCTTCTCAAGATGCTGAAAAAACTTCTAGCCCTTTGGACTTTAACTTAAAAACGGGTCTCTCTTCCGAAGAAGCACAGAGAAGATACCAGAAATTTGGCTATAACGAAATTCCAGAGAAAAAAATTAGTCCCTTTCGAAAATTTCTAAGCTACTTCTGGGGACCTATCCCTTGGATGATAGAGGCAGCCGCGGTTTTGTCTTTGGTGATTCAGCATTGGGAAGACTTCGGCATTATCTTGACCCTATTGATGGTTAACTCGATTGTGGGCTTTTGGCAGGAACGCAAAGCTGAAAGCGCAATTGGGATGCTAAAGAAAAGATTGGCGCCTACAGCACGTGTGCTACGGGATGGAGTTTGGCGTGAGATGCCGTCAAGAGACCTTGTGCCTGGCGACGTAGTTAGAGTACGTTTAGGCGACATTGTTCCAGCTGACGTTAAGCTCATGAAGGGCGATGATTTATTGCTTGATGAATCAGCGCTTACAGGCGAATCCTTACCCGTGGAAAAACGTGTTTCGGACTTGGCATACTCAGGGACAATTGTAAGGCAAGGAGAGATGGATGCTTGCGTTGTTGCAACAGGTATAGCGAGCTTTTTAGGAAAAACGACAAAGCTAGTCGAAGAGGCAAAGACAGGAAGCCACTTCCAAAAAGCTGTCATAAAAATCGGAAATTACCTGATTGCCCTCGCCGCTATCATGGTTACAGCAGTGGTAATCACGGCTGTTTTCCGCGCGGAAAACTTGCTTGAAATTGTCCAGTTTGCGTTGGTCTTAACTGTTGCAGCCATACCTGTGGCGTTGCCCGCTGTTTTAACGGTAACTTTGGCTGTTGGCGCTATGGCGCTTGCCAAAAAAGAAGCCATCGTAAGCAAACTCGTCTCCATTGAGGAAATGGCTGGCGTTGATGTATTATGTTGTGACAAGACTGGAACGATAACCAAGAACGAATTAACCGTAGCCGAAGCAAAGACGTTTAATGGCTTCCAAATAGGTGATGTGCTCTTATTTGCGTCACTGGCTTCCCGAGAAGAAAACCATGACCCCATTGACGATGCAGTGTTAAACAAAGCAAAGTCTATTCAAGCTGTCAAGCAAGAACTCAGTCAATACGCTGTAGTGGACTTCAAACCCTTTGACCCTGTTTCGAAACGTACAGAAGCAACAATTGAGGATAAGGATGGTAGCCGCTTTAAAGTTTCTAAGGGTGCTCCACAGGTCGTTCTCTCCTTGGCCTCTAATACTATTGAATTTGCTAACCAAGTGGATGAAGCTGTAACAAGTTTTGCTAATCGCGGTTACCGTGCGCTTGGAGTTGTGAAAGGCAATGAAAAAGGCGACTGGCAATTTGCTGGCTTATTAGCCATTTATGACCCACCGCGCGAGGATTCTGCTGAAACAATCAAGACCGCCCAGAAAATGGGTGTAACTGTCAAGATGGTTACTGGTGACCATATTGCTATTGCTAAAGAAATTTCCAGAGAAGTCAATCTTGGAAGCAACGTTTTGACTGCTTCATCATTTGTAGACAAGCCTGACACTGAAGTAAAGGGTATAGTGGATAACGCGGATGGCTTTGCTCAAGTTTTTCCAGAGCACAAATACCGTATTGTTCAGATTCTGCAGGACCGTGGTCACATTGTTGGAATGACTGGTGACGGTGTCAATGATGCGCCAGCGTTAAAGAAGGCAGATGCGGGCATAGCGGTGGCAGGTGCAACTGATGTAGCAAAATCAGCGGCTGATGTGGTACTTACCAAACCAGGGCTTTCGGTGATAATCGATGCTTTTAAGGAGAGTCGCAAGATTTTTCAGCGCATGCAAAACTATGCTATCTACCGCATGGCAGAGACAATCAGGGTATTAATTTTCTTGACTTTTGCTATTATTGTGTTTAATTTTTATCCGTTAACAGCTGTGATGATTGTCATTTTGGCGTTGCTTAATGATTTGCCTATTATGATGATTGCTTACGATAAAGTGAAAGTTCAAGAGAATCCCGTGAGATGGAACATGCGTGATGTGCTGATTGTTGCTTCTTTGCTGGGTGCCGTTGGGGTATTCAGCAGTTTTGGGCTTTTCTTAATCGGCATACAAGTATTACACTTACCTGCGGATATTTTGCAAACGCTTATTTTCTTAAAGATGACAGTGGCTGGGCACTTGACAATCTACTTAGCAAGAACTGGCGTACACCATTTTTGGACCCGCCCGTTGCCTTCAAATCAGCTATTCTTTACGACTGAAATCACGCAGGTTTTCGCTACATTATTAGCGGTTTACGGTGTTTTCATGAGTCCCATCGGCTGGTGGCTTGCCGCTTTTGTTTGGGGGTACGCACTGCTGGCTTTTCTGGTCACTGACCTGCTTAAAATTCACTTTTTTAAGTTGCTAAGGCATAGCGAAGTGAACCTGATGTACACACCCATGGTTTCTCAAATTAAATGACGACAACCCTGATTTATGAAATGCCATTAGAAACTCGGCTGTCTGCTGTAATTTGCAAAAATTTATAACCATGCCGTCCAATATCACCGCTCGGAATATCATAAGAAAACAAGTGTTAGGTTGGTGCCTCCATGATACGTATCTATATGTTACTTGGAATAGCCCTTGTAATGCTTTTTAGTTGTGGCTCTTTCGCAGGTTCTCTTGCGTTTCCCATAACCCATGATGAGGGTCTTGCCTATATATCACTGGTCTATCAAGCGTTCAATCCTTTTCCGACGCCAACCCCGACCCCCCCACCTGAACCGACCCCTACTCCTGTCCCAACGCCTAGACCTGAACCTTCAGCTAAACCCACAATAACAATAGACTGCAAAACCACCGCTTCTGCAAGCAACCCCAAAGTGCAAGTAACAGGTACCCTTACTTACAACAACACAGGCATTAGCGGTGCCGCCATATACGTTAGCTACAGCGTTGACGACGGAAACAATTGGGAGAACTTCTCGCTGGTTCAAACTCACGCTGACGGTGGCTATGAAGCTGTTTGGATTCCCAATGCAACAGGCAATTACTTGATTAGTGCCCAATGGGACGGAAACGATACGCTACACTGGATGAACGCCACCGCAAATTTAGCGACGATGCCTGATTTAGCAGGCAACCAGTTCTCGGTAGTGTCAAACTCAACCATATCCAACCTTGCATATAATGATGCAAAACAAGAACTCAGCTTCAATACGAACGGAACCTCAAGCACAACAGGATACTTTCATGTTTGTATTCCAAAAACCCTCGTTGTCGATATCCAAACGGTAGAAGTAAACGTAGACGGCACCCCCGTTACATTTACCAGTAAATCTCACACTGATGTATGGGTTATCTCCTGCGTGTACACTCAGAGCCAACATGCCTTCACCGTGAAAATACCCTTCATGCAGACGATAACTCCAGCCACGATACCTTGGTTAGCCATAGTCATCGTCATAGTTGTATTGATCGCTGTTTTAGCTATCGCAGTAGTTATTAGACGCAGACGCAGAACAGCTGCAACCGTTGCAGCAATCCTTAAACAAGATCGACCAACATACTAAATACATGGGCTAAAATAGCGCTATCCGACATGCTCTACTGTACTTTCCGGTTCTCTATTTTGGCGTTTTCTTTCGAAGTGCGATTGACTTAGCTCAGAATAAAGCCTTTCTTGGAATCTTCTCTCTTCCATTAGTTGTAAGAATGCATATTCTTAGGAATCGAGTACTAAGGAAGAACAAAAAAAGGGGAATTTTAAATGTTGTCTAAGAAAGAGGTTTGTACAAGTCGATTGGGTGGAAAGCGTCTGTTTGTGACATAGCTTCTTTAGGTATACTGTTATATAGGAATCCTTGACCTGATTTGGTTAGGCTGATTTCTACAATGTCTTTCGAGCTTGCTTGTATGCTAGAAGTAACCGTTCCAGTCAATGTTAACCACCCTATTCTTTGAAGTCTTACAGTAATTGAATGGGGTTCGCCAGCCTTCCACAAACCAAGTCCACTGGGCTGGCTTATTTGGGTATCAAGCGTTCCAACTTTGAACCAGCATGATTCATTTATGACCATGTTGGGATAGAACAAACCCGTCTTTTTAAGCACTGTTTCTGTATCAATTAAGCTATCGATTTTATCAGTTGAAGGTGGGTGAATAGAGTTTGTAGCTCCAAAATCTGGATTATAGTTTGTTCCGAAGAATATTACGAACCTTTCAGTTATCCCTGTATCGGATGATATCTCAACGAGGTAAACTTCAGTTTTAGCATCCACGCTTTCCTTTTCAGCACCGGCTCTATGCGTGAAATTGAAATAGATTATATCTGGATAAAGGCTCGCAGGCTGCATTTTAATCTTTGTTCCATTCACCATCATTGTACCATTGAGAAAATTGCTTGGGTACTCATAGGGGCCTGCATAAGCGTAGATTACATCGACATCAAACTGTGGACCTAACTGTGCACTTGTTCTAGGTTCATTCGATTGCGGCGACGCTACTATTGCTGGAAAGTTTGGAAGAAGGAATGTAGCAATCAGTATACCTATTAAAAGCGTTGATATTGAAAAGATGGAATAGAGTAGTTTATGATTTTTAACCTTCGTTATCGGTCTGTCTGATTTCTGACATGGTATGCATCTGACTATTGCCATATATCAACTCTCCTACTGATAAGAGTAAACTTGGGCTAGAGACCCCTCGCAGAACCACATAATGTACGGAGCGGGTGGCCACGGGAAATACGAGTCAGTTGTGCCTCCTCCATATAGCCCCACCGCTGTATATATAATGTCGTTACTAGTCTGCACTTCATATTCAAAACCTACGCCGAAAGGGTCGTCTGTATCCCAAGGGACTGGCTCGTTGTAATCATACCAAATTCTATATCCCATATAGTGGTCATACCATTCATCCATGCAATCCATCATATGAACCAATGGGGGAGCCGGATCGTAGTATCCGCCTAAACCTCGTTGATGAGTAATGTAAATTTCTTCGAAATACCCGAATTCGTCTTGTCCCCATGCTGCAAGGGAGGTACCTGTTCTCTTTTTGCCCTTCGCTTGGGGGCTGGGCGGTGACACGCCCGCAATGCATTTAGCACAGCAATATGATAATCACATATTTTTGTTTATAAATTTTGTCATTTTCAATATATGGGCTAAAAAGCGCGCTAGAATTATTTCAATTTTTTGCGATTAATAATTATACCTGCACCTATGCCTATGCAAGCAATCGCTGTTACCGTAATAATAGCGACCGTTATATCAACAGTATTCGAGCTTAGCACCATAAAAATCACTGTTTGTGAAGTGCCAACATTACCATATTTGTCCTCCGCATAAATCGTTGTTATGTAGCCCATTGGGTAAGTCTCTAAGAGTCGTATTGCCGTAGATGGTCACGTTTTCTTTTCCATCAAGAGTATATGCTATCCATTCTGCAGGCTTATCAATTGAGAAATTCAAAGGGATATTCATTGTATTGTATGTTCTATTATCTATCGATAACATAGTTATGTTAAATACAGAATCACTTGAATCAACCGTAAAATGAACAGTGTTTACCCAGGAAGCGACATAATTGGGGTATAAGAAACCTTCAGTCGTATATCGCTGAAAGGGTATATCTGAAGGTGGCTCACCTGAATAATTATAGAGTCGTTCTTCAATTCCAAAGTCTATTGAGTGTTTACCAGCCGGAAGTTCGGGCAAAAAAAATGATGCTAGTAGGACATAATTTTTATCAAATGCTAAAACTGCTGGGAAATGCATACGAATGATATCTTGGTATTCACCATCAATGCTGTAATTTAAAGAGCATTGTACACCTAACCCACAATAGAAGCTAATATTGCAGAGTATAGGGTTAGAATAGGTTTTGTCGATTGGTGAGTATACGTTTAGTCCCAAAGGAAACGTTATTTTTTCAGGCGATTTTGCTTCGATCTTATAGTTCGTTGCAATGCAAAAAAAAGTATACAAATCAAGAAAACTGAAGTTACAATTTTCTTATTCAATTGGTAACCTTCTTACTTGAACCTAACAAGGGTTTTATATTAATAATTTTTGTTATAAAGTTTGTTATTAATTAGAAGAAACCCCATAGAGCGTAATAGTAAGCATTTACTCAGTTTTACCTATGGCATTTAACTATTTTCGTAAAGCGGTTGGGATGTAGGCGCATCGTAGGTCAGACCCCAAAATGTCACCAGTATAATATAGTGCTGCTGAGCGGCATCCTCCGCAGATGTCGAGGAATTCGCAGACTCCGCATTTTCCGTTGAATTTTTTTTCTCTGATTTTTTGGAACATGTCTGAGTTTTGCATGTCCTCCCAAATCTGCTTGAGTGTTTTGTCTTTTATGTTGCCGATTCGGTAAGCGTCATTGTAGCTGCAGGGGATGGCGTCGCCGTTTTCTGCAACGCTAAAGAATTTGCCCATGAAGCATCTGCCAAGGAAGAAGTGGTTGTACCAGTTGTCAAAGTCGGGCATGCCTCGCTGTTTTGCCACGCGGGCGTAGAAGGGAATGTAAACGTTGATTGCTGGTTTGCCATTGTATTCTTGGGCTAAGTCGTAGAGTTTGTTGCATACCGATTCGTACTGTTGGGGTGTCAGGTCTGCTTTGAGGCTTTCTTTATCGCTACTATAGGGGATGAAGCCGTGAAATACGACCCAACGTGCGTCGTATTTTTTGGCTAAGTCAAGCACGTGCCTGATGTCTTGTTCGTTTGCGTTTGTTATTTTGCCTTTGTTGGCAAACGTGTAGACGAGAACGTTGAGTAATTTTTCTTTGGAGAGTTTCTCTATCGCTGAGACCGCGGCGTCGTAAGCGCCTTCTCCACGGATGGCATCGTTTGTTTTTTTGCCGCCGTCAATGCTGACTGAGATTTTGGTCTTGTTTTTTACAATCTGTTGAAAGGCTTGCTCATCCATGAGGCGACCATCAGTGATAATGCTGGTGCCTAAACCCAGACTTGTAGCATAACTAAGCATTTCGAAGAGGTCTTTGCGGAGAAACGGTTGCCCCCCAGTGATGCCGAAAAAGGATGCGCCGAACTCGTTGACTTGGTCAACAATCTTTTTGGCATCCGCAGTGTCAAGCTCGTCTGGAACAGCCATTTTCCCAGCTGAAACACAATGCACACAGTTGCTGTCGCATGCGTAGGTGCATCGCCAAGGAATAATGAATACTGGACCCTTCTTTTTCAAAGCCAAACTCTCCAAGAGTTAATGGGTTATCAGAGCAGTTTTTTGGTATTTAACGCTTCATGTTTGATACCTAAATTATTAAGATAGTCGTGGACAGCAGAATTCTTAAATCGAAAGTAGCGCTTCCTTTGTTAGTGGTGATTTTAATGGCAAAAATAAAAGCCAGTGCAAAATTGTTGGAAAACACTCGTTTAGTAGCGGAAAATAGCCGAGGGCACAGCGTTATCTGCGACCTGCCGAAAGCCTCAGGCGGTGATGACACAGGACCAACCCCTCTAGAGTTGGCTTTGATGTCCTTGGCGGGCTGTGGCGTAATAATTTATGCGGATGTGTGCAAAAACAGCAAGATTGAAGCCGGCGATATTCAAATTGAAGTTGAAGCAGAAAAATCGCCAGACGTGCCCACACTAAACTCTGTGACAATGAAAGTCAACATTTCCTCGAAGGCACGCAAGGCTCTGGCGGAAGCGGCTTGGCGCAGGACTGAAGCTAATTGCCCAGTAATCTACATCTACAAGGAATCAGTTCCAGTTAAGGTTGAAGCAGACATCAAAGCCGCGCCCTAAAACGCCTCAGGCACCCTTTTTTGCAAAGTCTTTTTAATGATTAAATCGAAAGGGTTAGTGGGGAGAAGGCAATGGAAGAAAAAAGACAAGTCTACACTATACAACCCAACTGCCAACATGACAAACAGCAAACTTATACACAAAAACGCTACGACATCCTAAACGGTTTTGAATTAACGTTCACGCGTTGTTTTAGTTGCCACAAAATTTTGGAGATACAAGCAAGAAAATTCACTAAGCACTAGCTAACGATGTCAATTATGGCATGTTACCGTTCGCAAGAGTAACGTCTAATTGCATGTAGCAACAGCGCCAATTTCGGTACTGTTGTTTTAGCCCATTAATGTGTCTATGTGTAACCATAGATGTCTATGACTTCAACTTGAGGTGAAACGTCCCACTCCACACCACCCATATCTCCTATACCCTTAAGCGACGAAGAAGCAGAGATTATGTGTTGAGGTATTCCGAAATTAAGAGTGGGAATCATCCCCGGACTAATTATATCGCCATTCCAACAGGGAGTGTAACTTCCATAATCAATACTCTCAGTAAGCACTGTGCCGTTAAGACAAGTATATTGATAAACAATGGTCAGATTGTCGACAGCTTTGGCAATAGCAACTATGACATAATCAGGACCTGTTGCATCAAGAATTATTTCCCGTGTCTGAAGCTCGATTCTTTTCCCGTCTGGACTTTGAATTCCTGAGGCTTGCTGGTTTTCTAAACCTTTCGCACCAGTAGAGTAACTTATTATATAACTAGTAGTCGCACTAACTAGCATTGCTAGAAGAAGTATGGCTAAATATTTCGCTTTTTCATTCATTTTTACCATCTTTTACTAAGTTCAGGCTGTTATGCTATATAATTTACTAATACTTCGAGAATACAACTGTCGTTTGACTAGAAAATTATTAAAGCTAGATTCTGTCTGCTAACTCCTAATAGGGTGGAATCGGCATCAAAGCGCTTTCAATAGCAAAATTCGGCGGCAGCCTCCTAGACACAGAAGGCAAAAGAATCCCCAAAATCATAAAACGCATAAAGGAAATTAACCGAAAAGACGGTTTTGGACCAGTCGTCGTGTTTTCCGCGCCCATAGGCTGCACAGATACGCTCATAAGAATCGGCGAATCATACGCACAGGGAACTCCGCTTTCTCTGGAGCCTGTTTTTGAAGTTTACCAAAGATTAGCAAAAAGCCACGTTAAAGGGGAATGGCAAAGGCAAGCCGCAGACGACTTGGAAAAGTACAAGGCACAAACACAGGCGGCTCTTGAGGACGTTAACAAGCGTTTCAGCGGCAACATCAAAGCACGCATCCTCACGCTCGGCGGAGAACTCGCCATGTCCAAGCTGGCAGACTATATTTTGAAGAGCAACGGTTTAGACTCATGCGCCCTCTCAACTCAGGATTGGCCTGTTGTTACTGACGACAATTTTGAGGATGCCATACCCAATTATGAGTTAAGCAAGAAAAGAATCCACTCACTAATTGAACCGCTTGAAGAAGGCAAGATTGTTTGTATGGCAGGTTTCTTGGGTGTCACTGCAGATGGGCTTGAAACGATTTTGGGCAGAGGCGGCTCAGATTTGACTGCGGTTTTTGTTTCATGTATTCTTAAGGATGTTTACGCAACCCAGACACTCCTCTACAAGGATGTGCCAGTGCAAAGCGCTGACCCCAAAGTGGTCAAGGGACAAAAAACCGAACATGTTAAAGCACTAACCTATAACGAGGCGCATAAGGCTTCGATGATGGGGATGAAAATTGTGCAGAGCCCCGCCATTGCCATGGCAAGACGCTTCAGCCAACCATTGATTGTGGTGCCCATTGACGAGCCCAAAATGAGCTCAGTAATCCAAGCTGAAGAGAGCGGGGGCGAAGTCGTAAAGTGCCTAGCAGGCAAATCAGGCTGTGCCATCGTCTCAATGAATGATGAAAAAAGCCACTCGCTGGAAGATTCCTTGCGGATTTGGGAGCGCAGAAACGACTTCATGGACTTGGGCGCTGAAACCTTGGAAACAGGGGAGCGCATCCGCGACTTTCTCTTCTTAGACTCAGACTTTCTCAAGAAGAATGAGGAGAAACTCAAGGGCTTTGACGAGGACATGAAAATCGAATACGGCTTAGGCGTAGTCACACTCATCGGTGACAAGATGAAGGATTCTCCGGGCGTGGCATCAGTGGCGATTGGCGCTATCTCAGGCATCAACATCAAACGCGGCATTTTCGCACCGCACACATCGCAGATTATCTTGGTGGTTGAGGAAAAGAACGTTAAACCCACAGTGGCGGCTATTCACTTAAAAAAGCAAGAGATGAATCAGGCGCACTAAATCACTATCCGCTTGCTTGGTAACTAACCGTGAAGCTTGAGCCATCACCGCCAAGAGATGAAACAGAAGCTAACTTGAAATTCTGCTGGTTAATCATATCCACCTTAGAGTAGCTAAAGTTGCCTATGCGACCTGTTGCATTATTTATGGTCACAAAACAGTCCTTGAAGGTGACGTTTCCAAAATCTGACAGAGAGCTGATCTGCCGGTTCACCGTCGGTCTTTCTGTAATCCAGTCACCTGATGAGCGCGAGGAATTGTAAATGACGTTTTTGCCGAACCCCTGGCCGTTCGTAACATCCCTTATCTGTATGCTCCATTCGTCAGTATCTGGGTTAATCAAAGTAAGCGAAGCCATAACAGTATCTTGTGGGCGAATACTCATATCTTCTATTTTTATTGCAAAGTCAGGCAGCATCTCATACCAAGCATTATACGTCACTTGGCCGTTTACGACGTTGTGTTCTGTTCCCACCTGAATCAGCGTTGTATCTAATTGTCCACCAATTCCTATCCAAGCTGAAGAATAACCCGCCCCATTGGAATTGTTTACCGTGGGTACAACCCACGAAGCGTTTATGGCAACCACCTCAAACTCTGGAGTAATAAAATCATTTGCAACAACATACCCAGCCCAACTTAGGCTTGAAATATTATGTCTCTCAGGATTATTACTAAACAAGGATGAAAGATATGTCAACGAAGACATTGCAAGCATTAGTAACAGTACCCAAACTGCTCCAAGAGTAACAACACGCATTACAAAGTAGTTTCCTTTTGCCTGCAAAAATATTCACTCCTTTCTGTTTTGTTTAGAGAATAATTCTTGGATCAAAACTGCTGAAGATTATCTTCTTATTTTTATATACTGCTGAAAGCATAAAGGTGTTTGTTGCAACAACCTGTTACATTAAATCGCAAAAATAAGAATCAAGCTTAATTGTTAGTTTTATTTCGTTTATTTTATGTTTCAAGTTAAAGTGATGAGCGTTGAAGACTATCCCTTCGCGGTGCGGCTTGCAAATACCATGAACTGGAACATGACCAGACAAGACCTTGAGTTCATCGCTTCGCTTGAACCAGAAGGTTGCTTTGTGCTCGTTAAGGGCGCGGAACGGGTGGGTATGGTTACCTGTATCAGCTATGGCCTCGTAGGCTGGTTTGGCAACCTTATCGTCAAAGAAGGAGAACGTAACAAGGGTGCAGGAACCCTATTGGTGAAGCATGCGATTGATTATTTTCATGGCAAAGGCATAGAAACCGTAGGGCTTTACGCTTATCCCCAGCTTACAAAATTTTATACCAACATTGGGTTCAAACATTATGAAGACTTTGCTGTTATGCAAGCAACACCCACTCAGAGTATAGAGAAAAATCTGCTCAATGTAACACCGCAGAATTTGCAAGCAGTGGCAGAATTTGATAGGTGCTGTTTTGGTTGGGACAGGCACAAACTACTGGAAGCAATTGTTTTAGCCAAGGGCAATTTTGGCTACTTTTACTCAGAAAAAGGCAAGGTTGTGGGGTATGTATTAGCTAAAAATTACGGAAATATGGCTGAGGTTGGACCCTTAGTGTGTCAACCTGGCCGTTTAGATGAAGCCAAACAACTTCTCGAATGCGTCCTCGGTAAACTGGTGGGTTTGAGCGTTTATCTTTGTGTGTCGAAGAATGAAAACGTCTTTATCTCTAAACTTGTGAATATTGGATTTACAGAGAAATTCTCGGTGGCACGAATGTTTTTAGGACATGTTGCAACGAAAGATTGTATATATTTAGCAGAGTCTCTTGAAAGAGGATAAAACCTTGATACATGACGATTACTGTACTTGTCTGCTTAAAGATTTCCTTGATAATTCATGGTCAACCATAAAGGTACTGGCAGAAGCAATTTCGAGCCCCACGCAAGAAAAGACTCGAAGAAAAATAATGTTATTCCAATGCGACGAGGGGCAAAAGAAACTTGTTGAGTTTGATGATGACCGCTTTTTTTTGAGAGGCTCAATTGAGTATTCGAACCCCCAGTTAACTGTCGAGGAAGTTCAGGGCGTCATTGGCACACGTATGCTTGAAGTTTGCGCCAACTACTTTGCCAAGTGTGGTCTACACCAACCAGATGCAAATGACATCGTTCAGCTTTGTGAGGCATTAAAGAAACCTCCTGAAGGCTACATCGTGCCCTTCCTGCTAAACACTGACGATGTTGAACTTGACAGGTACTCAATGAACCCGCTAAAAAACTCCATAGTGGAGAGTGGGCAAAGTGCTTTTCCCGCCGCTTACGTAAACACTGACCAGCTAAAGGTTGATTGGGATTTTGTGAAAAAGTATGAGGGTACCTTAATCACAAAAAAAGAGGCTGAGTTCATAAGCGAAAACCTTGAAAGCACTAAGGGTAACTATCTTGATTTTGTTGACTGCGTGAAGCACAAGCAACTTGAAGACCTCTCCAAGCTTTTCGGCATGGACTTATCACTGTATTCTCTTCGTATGCCCCTCTCCACCCTGCAAACGGAAGGCAAAGACGGCTTGTTGCACTATATTATTAGTGAGAGCCACCGCGACTACAACGCCATCAAAGAAGCATACTCCTGCATGGGAAGAAGCATGTCAAAACGAACAACGCTGTTAACGGTGCCGCATTCAAAAAAAGGCTACGGCTCCAAACGGGCAGCACGAGGCAAAATCCACTTTGACGACAGCAAACTGCGAGATGTCAACGTCAAATATCAGAACACTGAACTCTACCCCAACGACATTGATCCCAAAGACGTAGCTGTTGCAAAAGCCAGCGACGACTTTACAGTGCCAGGCGAAAAACTCGCAAACTACAACTTCGAGGAGACCCCCTCTTCACCGCAGTTCTTCCTCTACTCTTTAGGTTCACCTGAAGACGCTGCGGTTTGGCATGGCGTAGGCTTGTATGCCTCCCCTCAGCTTTTGCAAAGTTACGCTTCCGCTAGAAAAGTTTGCAGAAAGGGCACACTAATGGCAAACATAAGCCAAAAATACAACATAAAACTCGACGTTCCACTGCAGTTTAATCTTACGCCAAACAGCATGTGGAGCCACCCTGTTCACCGAAACATAGATGCCAGCATCGGCACCGTAGAAAATATTAAGCAACTAGTACGACAGGGAATGAGGCTCGAGTACCTATCAGCTTTCAAATAGGAGGAGCATCAGTGCTGTGTCGCCAGTAGAATACATGCTGTTTCGAATCCTGCGCCAGCTCAGAAAACTACCTGTTAACATATTGGGCATCGGAAACCCCAAGGTCATTTTTACGGATTATTTTAAAGGCTTTGAAAACATTCCCGCTGTGCAGGGGATTTTCGGAGAAAAAACCAGCGAGGTTCTTCGCAATCTTGTGGTAGAGCTTAGCTGGGTGAGCGGCTACATGTACGTAGACGGCTCAGATGGTCACTTGGTTATTAGCAAAAACTACTTAACAACAGGCAACAAAACAGACATCTACTTAGATTTAATTCACGAACTCTACCATGTTAAACAATTTTTAGAAGGCAGAGAACTCTTCGACACAAGATACGATTATGTAGAACGACCCACAGAAATAGAAGCTTACCGCTACGTCGTACAAGAGGCAAGACGGCTGGGTTTGAGCGAGGAACGAATCTGCTCATACTTAAGGACTGAGTGGATGAGCGAGTACGATTTAAAAAAGCTGGCAAAATCAGTTAACCTCTCATGTTGACAGCACTTCTCTGTAAACGTTGAGCACTTTTTGGGCGCAAATGTCCCAAGTAAAGTTTTCAGAGACAAACTTGCGACCGCTAGCACCCATCTTTTCTCTCAGAGTTTTGTCTGAAAGAAGCTTAAGCAAGGCATCCGTTAACGCATCAACACTTCCTTGCTTAGCTAAAAAGCCAGTTTCTCCGTCGCGGACAGCTTCTTTGACGCCGCCTACATCAAAAGCAACAACAGGCTTACCTGACGCCTGCGCTTCAAGCAACACTATGCCTTGCCCCTCCTGAATCGATGGCAAAACAAACACGTCAGCGCAGTTGTAGAGTGCACCAAGCAAATCTTCTTTCACGTTACCAATAAACATGAAGTTACCCAAAAGATTAGCAGCCTGCAGAGTGGCTGTCAACTCTTTTTTTTGGGAACCTTCACCGACAACTAAAAACTTCGTTACAGGATATTCGGCTACAATCTTTTTAGCAGCCTCAACCAGAAAAGACAAGCCTTTCCGCGGAATTAAACTTCCGACAAAAAGCACACATGGCTCATTGCCTAAGCCGAACTGCTCTTTTACTGCCTCAACATTCGATATGGGCTTAAATTTCTCTACGTCAACACCGTTTGGGACAATCCGAACCTTACTTGGCTCAACACGGTAATGGCGCTGAATTTTTTCCAGTGAATACTTGCTTATTGTAATGATAAGCGTTGCATCCTTAGCTGTTTGTGCTTCTAAGTTGGCAAGCCTTCGCATAAATCGATTAGCAACCCTGCTACGGAAGGTTTGGTAACCGTTTTTCTTTGCTTGCTCATACTCATCAGCCAGAACCCCATGGATTGTATGTATGAATGGCTTGTTGATGCCCAGTTTATGGAGTGCTTTGGGAAAACCATAGCCGCTTACCGCATGAGCTTCATAAACATCAGCGTCTATCTCGCTGGCTTTTTTGGTTAAGCTGCGGTTGAAATACCAGTTGTCTATGGGATAAAGCTTGTCGGTGGAAGGGCAGGGAACTATTTTGACTCCATTTATTGTTGTTGGCGTTGTGAAGCCTGCTTTTGTGCCGCTGTAAACGGTGATGTCAGCTTGGTTTTGCAACCGCTTGGCAGTTTCGATTATGCGACGCTCTACGCCTCCAAAGTACAGGTGAGGCGGTTGGGTGTTGAAGACAGCTAACCGAAACTTTTCCATACAGCGCACTTCTGGCTTATTGTTAAGCGTGGTTTAGATATAAGTTCAACCTATAACTTTTGACTTTGCTTACATTCAGGTTGCTGACGCAGTGAACATATTTTGCATCCTAATATTAAATTTATGCACCTAAACCTATAGGGTCTGTTACCATTGATTTAACTACAAACAATTGAATGCTGCTTGTTACTGCGTACAACCAAGACCCTTAATGTACGTGGTAAACCTGCCGCAAGCCATGTACGTAGTAAAACGAACGCTCACCAACATATTTGGAGCATATTAGAAACTCATTGCAGAAACCTATAGAGGGGTAGGTTGGTGTTTTGGAATTTTTTAGTTGTTGGTTTTGTTGTTTTTACTGCGACCATCCGTTACTACGACCATTGCGGTTGCTGTTGCTCTCATGGGTTGGTCGTAGTAAAACTCCCAAGTACCGCGATAGCTAACTCCTTGATAGTCGTAGTAAAACCGCCACAGCAACCCAGCACCTAAACTTGCTTTATATAGGGGGATAGGGTCTATGGCAGAGCAACATAAATCCAAAATCATCGTTAAAATGTTGCAGTTTATTGTTTTTTGGTTAGTTGGTCGAGGATTTCTTTAGCGCGGTCAACGCGGACTTTCCGTTCCTGAACCATTTGTGCAGCTACTAAATCTATCAGTTCATCTTTTGCGCCAGCGGTGATGGCGATATTTCTTGCATGAAGCGACATGTGACCCCGCTGAATACCCTCGTTCGCTAACGCACGCAAAGCGGCAAGGTTCTGAGCCAAGCCAACAGCCGCCAAAACCTCCGCAAACTCATTAGCAGATGTGACACCTAAAATTTTCATGGCAATCCGCGCGATAGGATGCGTTTTCACAGCACCGCCAATTAAGCCAACAGCCATCGGCAACTCAATAACCCCCTCCAAATCACCGCTTGCATTCTTCGTCCATTTCGATAAGGTGGTGTAGGCACCGTTTAATGCTGCGTAAGCGTGCGCTCCTGCCTCAATTGCGCGGTGGTCGTTTCCCGTCGCTAAAACCACAGCGATTATGCCGTTCATTGCACCTTTGTTATGTGTAGCTGCTCGATATGGGTCAGCCTCAGCAAAAGCTGAAGCATAAGCAATGCCGTCTACGACTGCTTCTCCGCCTAATGATTCCTTGGGCACGGTGCACCATGCTTTCGCCAGCCGTTTCGTAGCTAAATTGGAGATTATCCGCAAATACACCTGCCCGCCTGTAAGTCCCTCAATCATCGGCGCAACTGCCTCAGCCATAGTGTTAACAGCGTTCGCACCCATTGCATCTCGACAGTCCACAAACAAGTGTACAATCAACATTTGACCCATCCTCGTATCGATAATTCTTGCCTCCAAGTCTTTAGCGCCGCCGCCAAAAGAGTTGAGAACTGGGTCTTGGTCGTTTGCCTTCTTTAAAATTGCCTCTTTAGCCTCCAAAACCAACTGTTTTGCCAGTTGGGCATCTTCAAGTTTAACCACTTGAATTTGTCCAATCATAACAGGTGTGGTACTACTTGTGCGGAAGCCTCCGCCATCACGAACCATCTTTGCTGCATAGCTGGCTGCGGCAATAACGCTTGGCTCTTCAGTAGCCATTGGAATAAGGTAGTCTTTACCGTTGATTAGGAAGTTAACGGCGACACCTAACGGTTCAGGGAAAACACCGATGACATTTTCAACCATGTGGTCCGCGTTTTCCATCGACAAGGAACCAGTGTTCTCCAGCAAACAGACTTCCTCGTCCGTTAAGCCTGCGAAAGCCTTAACAATTGCTAATCGCTCTTTGGGTGAGAGTTTGTAGAAGCCCGAGATTACTGACGACTTGACCATTCTCCATTACATCTTCCTTTGAGGTGTGTGAGTAGTTTTGATTTTTCGCTTTTAAGCTTTAACTAATCCACAGTCAGAAACACTATTGCCTATAAAGTTGTTTGCCCCGAACTTCTTGGCATGGCAACTGCAGAAACACCTAACCGCTTGTTAATCTCTTTCGCCAACGCATCACCGTTGCTTCGGTAATTGTCAGTTATAACCTGTTTAGCTTTTGAAAGCTTAACGTATTCAACTAACCCATCAAAGTCCGAGTGGTCACTTAATGCGACAAGGTATTCGCGGTCACCGATTTGCCGACAAGGCTTGCTGAACTCCCAACCGCTTACGCAAATCCGTGCGTTCCGCAAACCCACGTGCTGACGCGAATTCATATGATAAAATGCTACGCACGGCAAGTTGCCGTCCAAAAGCTCATGCCCCTCTGCTGAAGAGGAAAGCGACACGTCACCAAGACGCATGCCATGTTTCTCGCAGACTTTGGTAACTTCATAAACTCGTTCTGGCATGACAAACGGCACTGCAACGTCTGCGTCACGTAAAAGCTGCATAACTTCTTGTAGTTTGCCATGGTAGCCGAACACGTAAACTGCGCCGCCGCGCAAACGTCTCTCAATCATAGAAACCAAAAGTTTTCGCACATCAACGCCAAAGTTGCGCCTGCACGATGGGCTACCATACGTTGCCTCAACCACCAGCACGTCGCAGTCCACAACTGGCGTGTCGTCCAATCTGAAGTCGCCTGTCCAAACGATACGTATGCCGCCAGCATCTTCAAGCAGCACTTGCGAGGCGCCTAAAATGTGGTCAGCCCTGACAAGTCTGATTCGTTCATCACGATACTTGAGGACTTTTCCGTACTCTAAACATTGCACTGGCATCTCTTTGAGCTTTAGCGAGCAGTCAAGTGTCATGGCAAGGTCACGTGTGGCTTTGGTCATCAAAACTTTCTCGCAGCACTTTAAACTCTTGCGTAAACCGCCAAGATGGTCTGCATGCGCATGCGTCACAACCCGCAGTGGTCTTGTGCCATCAAAAGCGTCGCAGGCTACACTGTCACCTAGCAGGACAGCGCCGCTTTTTGTTACCCGAGCCCTTTCAGCCAAGCATTATCCTTCTATTGTGTGGTTTTTTCTGCCAGCCACTCGACTAGCTGGCGTGGATTATCTGTTTGGATGGTGAACTTGAGTGGGCCAAGTGGGGATTCTGCGGTTTCTTCTGAGAACGAGACGTGCCCAGCGAAAGCTACCTGCTTGTTTAGGTAAAAGTTAATCGTGTTTCCTCGAATGGATTTGAAGAGTAGTTTTCGTGCGGCGTCGCGGATTCTGTCTTGGCGAAGAAGATTGCGCAGGTTCGTGAGTGATTCTTGCCCTTTTGCTTCTGCGACAAGGACGCTGCCTTTGTGGGCAGGCTTGATTGTTATGGAGGCGTTGGCTAAAACATTGTTTACTGCCGCTTTGACTTTTTCTTCGTCTTCGGTTGGGTTGACCTCTGCCTCAACGGTTATTGTTACTTGAGCCATTTTTCCTCAATCCTCTCCAGTGCCTCTTTTACTTTAGCCTTAACTTGCTCGACATTATTATCGTTCACTATCATCACCTGTGCCATCGCTATGACGTTGCCCAAGCCAACGCTGAGTTCGCGCATGTCTCGCTCGTGAAAAACGTTCCAGTCTGCTGAGTCGTCGCTTCTGCCTCGGTTGTAGAGGCGGTGGAATCGGGTTTCTGGCGCTGAGTGAACGGCTACGAGGATGAATTTTGAGAAGTGCTCTTTGAATATGTCGGCTTCGTAGAGGCTTCGCAGGCCGTCCACGAGGACTTTGTTGCTGGTTTGTTGTTGGATTTTTGGGATGCATTTTTGGGCGACAACGTAGTTTCCGCCTTCTTGGCGCAGTTGTAGCATGACTTTGCCCACGTTTTGGGGTGTTAATTCTAAGCCGCGTTTTTGTGTTTCTTGCCTAATTACGTCGCCCATGACTACAATGTCGTAGCCCAGTTCGCGTGCGGTGTCAACGACTAGAGATTTTCCTGAGCCAGGCATGCCTGCTAATCCGATGACTAGTTTGTTAGCGTTCATACTGTTAATCCTTTTTTGGTTGTATATTGTTCTTGAATTAAAAAGCATTTATGCGGGTTACGTGTTAAAAATAGCTTTGAGGAAAAATGAATGTCTGAGAGAATCAGAAGTTTCATCGCGTTTGATATGGAAAACGAAGCGGTTCTGGCTCGGCTAGGTGCTGTGCAGAAACAGCTGGTTGAAACGGGTGCAGACCTCAAAATGGTTGCGCCGCAGAACATTCATGTCACGTTGAGGTTTCTTGGCGACATCAGCCCCACTATGGTGGAAAAGGTCTATGAAGCAATGAAGCAGGTCAAGTTTTCGCCTTTCACGGTTCAATTGTGCGGTTTAGGTGTTTTTCCCAGCTTGAGTTATCCGCGTGTGGTTTGGGTTGGTATGACGCAGGGTGCGGAACAGCTCAAGAGCATTTTTAGTCAGTTGGAACCGCAAATTCAAAGTTTAGGTTTTCCAAAGGATGCGTACGGTTTCAGCCCACACTTAACGACTGCTCGTGTGCGGTCAGGAAAAAACAAGCAGCAACTTGCAGAGTTTGTGACGAAAAAGGCAAATTATGATTTTGGAGCGATTAGTGCTGATTGTTTGCGGCTTAAAAAAAGTGTGCTCTCACCGCAAGGTCCAACTTACTCGACTCTTAGGGAATATTGTCCACAAAAATGATTGCCATGCAAAAAATTGAAACAGTAACCAAGCGGGTTCTTGCGAAAATTACGCCTAAAAAAGAAGAACGCGCCAAAATTGAGGCGCTAAGCCGCAAGTTAGAGCAGAAAATTGCTGAGGCGTGCCAAAGTGAAGGCGTTTCTGCTGTTGTGCGTGTTGAGGGTTCAGTTGCGAAGGACACTTGGCTTAGCGAAAACCCAGACATTGACGTATTCATGCGCCTGCCAACTTCGATTCCAAGAGAAAACCTTGGCGATGTAGGCTTAAAGATTGCAAGGAAAGCCGCTGGCGGTGCTGTGCAGGTTGAACGTTTTGCTGAGCATCCTTACCTTGAAATTTTTGTTGACGGTTACCGCGTTGACATTGTGCCTTGTTATGATGCTAAGGCTGGTGAGTGGCAGAGTGCAACTGACCGAACACCCTACCACACTGACTACATCAAAGAGCATTTGGACAAGAAGTTGCTTGGTGACGTTCGGCTTCTGAAAGCGTTTATGGCTGGTGTTGGTGTTTATGGTGCGGAGATTAAGGTTGGCGGCTTTAGCGGCTACCTGTGCGAGCTTTTAATCATGAAGTTTGGTTCGTTCGCGGGTGTTCTTGAAGCCTTTGCTGGTTACAATCGCCAAGTAGTAATTGACATTGAAGGTTTCTATGCCAAAAGAGAAAAAGAGTTGCCACTGCTTTTTCCAGAGCAACTGGTTATTGTTGACCCTGTCGATAAGG